>JAILAS010000103.1 GCA_024681495.1 Eubacterium sp.
GAAAGCTATGTACGGCAGGATTCCGACCAGAAGGTTAGAGAGCAGATACACCATGGCGTTTCCGCTCCGGTCGACCATAGCTAGGATGAAGTTGGTGAGCATGGTGGCCATAAGCGCGACGGGCACCACCAGGCTCAGCACGGTTATCACCCCACCGGTAAAGTACGTGGTGATGACCAGCATCACCATCACGATGAACACGTTCAGCGTCAGGATTCGCGACGAGTTTTTGCCCTTGTAGAGTCGGATGATGCCGAACTCGAAGACCAAAAGCCACATGCATACGATGAGACTCCAGTGGTGAGGGATTCCGTTGATTCCGGGCAGGGAGTCCACGTGGAAGAGGAAGTCCACGCCCAGGCTGACAATAACGATTACGCTGACGATAAACAGCTGCATCCTGTAGAACAATGATGTGAGCTTCAGCGCGTTCTGCGCAGGGAAGAAGCGCTCGCCGGCCTCACCGCTGAGCTTGCTCTGGCAAAGGGGGCACTTCTCGTGGGTTCCCCCGATTTTTATCTCACAATAAGGACAATATCTCATCGAACCACCTCCGTAGCATAAAGAGTTATGTCAACCCCGTCCGACGCCAGGTCCCTGACGAAATTCTTCACCACGCGCGTGTTGGAGTAGGGCGAGGTGATGCCCAGTGTCAGGGTGCCGTCGTAGCTGGTCATGACGACGAAGAGGTTCATGGAGCTGCAGAATGCGCTGTAGTTCTTTATCATGGGCCTTACCTTTTCGGGCGGTTTCTGCGTTCCCAGGTTTGAGAGCACCACCGAAACGGCCTTGTCGGACTTCTTCGTGCCCTCGCGTACCGCCAGCTGCTTGATAAACAGAGGCGTGGCTCGTATGGGGGCGATGGATTCCATCGTCTCGAAGTTGTCCATCTGCTGCTTTATCTTATCCTCCGAAAGCTGGAACTCCATCTGCCCGGCGAACTCCTTCGCCAGCTCTTCGAGCCCGATTTCCTCCGTGAAGGTGTGCGACACGTTGATGTTGTTGAAGAAATTCCGGGAGGTGTTCGAAGGGTAGTAATTGCGCAGGTTAACAGGGACCGACACGGTGACGGGCGCGTTCTTTTTGCGCGGCGGCATGTCGGACTGGACTGCCAGCATGAGTCTGGCTCCCAGGTATGCGGTCAAGCTGACCTGAGTCTCCTTGGCGAGTGGCAGGATGTCCGAAACGGGCATCTGAGCCTCGAAAAACTGGAGCTGGTCGTAGGGGAGTAAAAGCCCCGAGGGATGGTAAGCCTTCTTCATCGAGAGGTCGCCAAACTTCATTCCCCTGTAGAATTTTTGGAAGCTGTCTTCGTTGAGGTCGTCGGAAGAAGCGCCGGAATGCATGTTGACGTCGTCGAACTCCCCGGGGTACTTCAGAGCCAGATACTCGCCGATGATAATGTTTAAAAACTCCAGCGCGCCCGTTCCGTCCGATATGGCGTGGAACAGGTCGAGGTTGATCCTGCGTCCGTAATAAGTGACAGAGTAGTGCAGCATCGCCTGCCCGTGCGCGTACAGAAGCGGGCACACGCGGCCGTGTTCCTCCTCGACCACGGGGCGGATGTCGCATTCCTCCATGTAATGCCAAAAAAGCCCGCGGCGTATGCGGACCTGAAACTGGGGACGTACCTCTATGGCGCTCTCGACCGCCTGCTGCAGCAGGTCGCGCTCTATGGGCTCGGACAAAGTGGCGCTCACCCTGAGCGTCCTCGTGTCCCTCTTGTTTACAGTGGCGAGGAAAACCTTCGCCACGTTGTCTACCTTGTACCAATTGTTGCGATTCATAACTTACTCACCTTTTTTTCGAGGCCGTGACCTCGTCAACGAAATCTCCGACCCTCTTCATGGCCCGCGATGCGATGGACACGGGCATCTGCTGGTATACGTGCCAGCCGTCGTCCTCGATGTCGAGCGTGGCTCTCCCGCCTGCGGAAACAATGCGGCTGTGGAGCTTTACGCTGTCGTCGAGCAGTATCTCCGTGCGTCCGACCTGAATGAGCGTGGGCGGGAAGCGCCTGAAGGAGCCGTGCAGCGGGCTGTACTCGGGAGATGATGAATCAGCGCCCTCGGGCATGTAGGCTTCCGCGCATCTTTCCACGAACGTGCGGCTTAAAATCGGATCCAGACCGTCGTACATGTCGTAGGTGGCCGACGCCGCTTCCATGTTGGCCCACGGGCTGAACAGTATGAGCGCCCGGGGCGATACCCTTTGCCGAATCAGTCTCTGCGTGAGGCACAGTGCCAGGTTGCCGCCGGCGGAGTCGCCGGCAATCAGGACCTCCCGGGGGGAGTATCCGCGCGATACGATTCTGTCCCACACGTCCATCGCGTCGTTTAGCTGTGCGGGATATTTGTTCTCGGGAGCGAGTCTGTACTCGAACGAGATGACGTCGTAGCCGGTGGATATGGCCATCTTTGCCGCCAATATCCGGGCATAGTTTAACCCGCCCGAGGTGTAACCTCCGCCGTGCGCGTAGAGAATTATATAGGGCGAGCGCCCCCGCGTCTTCTTCGCGCGCACTC
>JAILAS010000111.1 GCA_024681495.1 Eubacterium sp.
GAATTGAATGCGTGGGCCTGTTGGGAATTGAATGCGTGGGCCTGCTGGGAATTGAATGCGTGGGCCTGCTGGGAATTGAATGCGTGGGGCCTGCTGGGAATTGAATGCGTGGACCTGTTGGGAATTGAATGCGTGGACCTGTTTTGGGTGTTGATTGGTCGGGTGCGGGAGAAATGGTGGTTATTTAAAAAGTTTGTGTGTATGCGGTGAGCCAAGTGATGGAGTTACAAAGAAAAATACACACCGGCGGTCAATTATGGTAGAGTGGAATTTGACAGAACGATACAATTAAGGTTAGAATCCGGCCGGCAATCGTTGGGGAATCGGCCGGTAGCCGGTGAAAAGCGATCGGACCGGGAGAATTTCAGGAGAGAAAACAATGGGCAATGTTTATGAGCAGATAGAGGAAATCAGAAAAAAGGCTGAGGCAGATAACGCCCTCCGGGCGTCAATTCTGGCGACACGGGAGGCCGACGAGCCGCTCTGGGAGTTCTGCGAGATCTGCCGGCGGGAGGGGTACGAGGTGTATCCGATGGATGTGATTGCCGCGGGCGACGAGTTTTACGCCGCGATGAAGCGTTCCACCAACGGCGGGGGAGAGAATTCGCCGGTCTTAAACGCGGAAGACGACATCTACGAGCTGCTCCTGGCGTCACTTGAGATGAGCGGGCGCGGGTAAGATTCAAGTTTACATAACACTAAGAGCGCCCGGCGGTAAGATTCAAGTATACATAACGCCGGGGCACAGCACTGCCTGATAAGTCAACATAAAACCAAGCGGTGCACAGGTAGATGTGTGTGTTTACATAACGCCAAGAACGCCCCCCGGCGCCCTAGGTTTACATAACACCAAGACCCCCTTCGTTCAGCTTCAAAAAAAGTTTACATAAAGAGGCAACCAAATGCAGGAAGACGTATTCAAACTACATTCACCGTACAAACCCACCGGCGATCAGCCGCAGGCGATAGAAAAGCTTGTTGCCGGCTTTAAGGCCGGCAATCAGTTCCAGACCCTCCAGGGCGTCACGGGAAGCGGAAAGACGTTCACCATGGCGAACGTCATTGCGCAGCTCAACCGCCCGACCCTCGTCATATCGCATAATAAGACCCTGGCCGCGCAGCTCTACGGCGAGTTCAAGGAGTTTTTTCCCGAGAACGCGGTGGAGTACTTCGTATCCTACTACGACTACTACCAGCCGGAGGCCTACGTGCCCTCGACCGACACGTATATCGCGAAGGACTCGGCCATCAACGAGGAAATCGACAGGCTCAGGCTCTCCGCGACGGCATCGCTCATCGAGAGGCGGGACGTGGTCATCGTATCCAGCGTCTCGTGCATTTACGGCCTGGGCTCCCCTGTGGACTACAGCCAGATGATGGTGTCGTTCCGCGAGGGGCAGGAGTACGACAGGGACGACCTCATCAGGTCTCTTATTGACATCCAGTACACGCGAAACGAGATTGACTTCAAGAGGGGCTCCTTCAGGGTGCACGGCGATACGGTGGAGATCATTCCCGCGAACGGGGCCGAGGAGGCCATAAGGGTCGAGTTCTTCGGCGATGAGATCGACAGAATCACCCTCACCGACGTGCTCACCGGAAAGGTAAAGGCGGAGCTCTCGCACGCCGCTGTATTCCCGGCGTCGCACTATGTGGTGCCGCAGGATAAGATATTGGCGGCCGCAAAGAACATCGAGGCCGAGCTCGAGGAGCGCGTGAAGTACTTCAGGAGCGAGGACAAGCTTCTCGAGGCGCAGCGCATAGAGGAGAGGACGAACTTCGACGTCGAGATGCTCAGGGAGACGGGGTTCTGCTCCGGTATCGAGAATTATTCCCGGCACCTGGCAGGCCGCGCGCCCGGATCCACGCCGGAGACGCTCATGGATTACTTCCCGGAGGATCTCTTCATCATAATCGACGAGTCGCACATAACGATTCCACAGGTGGGCGCCATGTACGTGGGCGACCAGTCCAGAAAGACCACGCTTGTGGACTACGGTTTCCGCCTGCCGTCCGCAAAGGACAACCGCCCGCTCAACTTTGGCGAGTTCGAGAATAAGATAGACCAGATGATGTTCGTCTCCGCCACGCCCGGTCCTTACGAGGCCGAGCACGAGATGACGCGCGTGGAGCAGATTATCCGCCCAACGGGGCTTTTGGATCCCGAGGTCTTCGTGCGCCCCATTGAGGGCCAAATCGACGATTTGGTCTCCGAGATCCGCATCCAGAACGACAAGGGAGAGAAGACCCTCGTCACCACGCTCACCAAAAAGATGGCGGAGGATCTGACGGACTACCTGAGGGAGACGGGAATCCGAGTGAAGTACCTGCACTCCGACATCGATACCCTCGAGCGCGCTCAGATAATACGCGACCTGCGCCTGGACGTGTTCGACGTTCTGGTCGGCATAAATCTCCTGCGCGAGGGCCTTGATATCCCGGAGGTTTCACTCATTGCTATCCTGGACGCGGACAAGGAGGGATTCCTTCGCTCCGAGACTTCGCTCATCCAGACCATCGGCCGCGCCGCTCGAAACTCCGAGGGCCGTGTCATCATGTATGCCGACAGCATCACGGACTCGATGCGCCGCGCCATAGACGAGACCGAGCGTCGCCGTAAGATCCAGCAGGAGTACAATGAGGCGCACGGCATCACTCCCGAGACCATCCGCAAGGAGGTCAGGGAGCTGGTGGCGGTCTCCAGGAAGGTGGCCGCCGAGGAGGTAAAGTTCGAGAAGGACCCCGAGTCCATGAGCGCCAAGGAGCTCGAAAAGGCGATTCACGACATCCGCAAGAAGATGGACAAGGCGGCGGCGGAGCTCGACTTCGAAACGGCCGCGATGCTGCGTGACCAGATGTTTGAATACACCAAGGCGCTGCCGGGAGGCAGGTAGTTCCGTTCCGGGTAGCAATTTGGCGACGGGGGTGCGGTGGAACTTACAAAAATGTATCAATAAATTGTCCGGGGCTCCCTTGAAAAATTGACCCAATCGGGTAAAATAGAGGATAGGTTGTTGCGCCCACGGGCGTAGTGACGTTTTGATTATAATGTCTGTCGGATGCAGTTTGTTTAACGATCCGACCGGCCATACTATACATGGGTTAGGAAATCAGAAGTAGCAAACAGAGGGTATTTGTAATGAAAACATCTAACAACGAATCGTCTGAGGATTATCTGGAGACCATCCTCGTATTAAGTCAGAAGCTTCCCGCAGTTCGTTCCATCGACGTGGCCAATGAGATGGACTTTAAGAAGTCGTCGGTCAGTGTGGCGATGAAGAACCTCAGGGCAAAGGAGATGATTACGGTCACTGACGCGGGCTACATTCTCCTCACAGAGAAGGGGCGCAGCGTGGCCGAGATGATCTACGAGCGTCACGTGTTCCTGTCGAACTGGCTCGAGTCGCTCGGCGTGGACGAGGAGACGGCTAGCGAGGACGCGTGCCGCATGGAGCACGATATTTCGCCGGAGAGTTTCGCGGCTATTAAGGCGTTCGTGGAGAAGGCTAAATAGTAATGAGAGAGTTTACGTTGGTTGCTCCCTGCCACTTCGGCACGGGGGCAGTTCTCAAACGCGAAATTTATGATATGGGATACGATGTCACGGCCGTTACGGACGGCCGTGTCGCTTTTGCGGGTGATGCCGAGGCCGTGGTTCGCGCGAACTTCTCGCTGCGCACCGCCGAGCGCGTCCTCCTTTTGGTTGGCAATGTGCATGCCGAGACCTTCGACGAGCTGTTCGAGGGCATTAAGGCGCTGCCCTGGGAGGATTACCTTCCGAGAAATGCGCGCTTCTGGGTCACGAAGGCGTCGAGCGTGCGCTCTAAGCTCTTCTCGGGCTCGGACATCCAGCGAATAGCCAAGAAGGCGATGGTGGAGAGGATGAAGATGACCTACTCCATCGAGCAGTTCCCCGAGGATGGAGACGACTACCCGGTCAGGATATTCTTCCGCGACGATGTGGCGGAGGTGGCCATAGACACATCGGGCGATTCCCTTCACAAGCGCGGATACAGGGCTCTCCACGGGGAGGCGCCCATATCCGAGACGCTCGCTGCGTCGGTCATAGGGCTCACGCCATGGAGGCCGGGCAGGATACTGGTAGATCCGTTCTGCGGCAGCGGGACTTTCCCCATCGAGGCGGCCATGATCGCCTGCCATATCGCGCCGGGCATAAACAGGTCTTTCACGGCGCAGAAGTGGACGCACCTGATCCCGAAAGCGCTCTGGGATGAGATACGAGATGAACTTAAATCGGAAATAAATATCCCTTCCCCCGACGAGGTGGATATACAGGGCTACGACGCAGACCCGCAGGTTCTTAAGGCTGCCAGAGCCAATGCTCAGGCGGCGGGAGTGGATAGTATCATCCACTTTCAACATCGTGAGGTGAAGGATCTTTCTCACCACGGCAGCTACGGCTTCGTGATAACCAATCCTCCATACGGCGAGAGGCTCGAGGAGCGCTCCGCCCTCCCGGCGCTGTACGGACAGATTGCCGACGGCATGAAGAGACTTGACACCTGGTCCTTTTACATAATCAGCGGCTGGGATGGCACTGAGGGAGCCATTGGGAGAAAGAGCAATAAACGGCGTAAGTTATATAATGGTATGATAAGGACGGATTTGTTTATGTATCCGGGCCCCAAACCGCCTCGCAGGAAATAGGTTTTCCGGGGATTTACAGCAGACGACGGCGGGTCAGTACAGAGGTTACACTTAGTAAGTTATGGAAAATAAGCACAGGATTGCCATGCTGCTTTCGATATTCGCATTGACGGCCGGCATGTTCACGTTCCTGCATCTGGTGCAGAACGGCACATTCGATATAATGACATACGCTCAGGCCAAAGAGCTCGAGCAGAAGGAGACGGCCGCATCGTCGGATGCGGGCGCCTACTTCGCGGAGGCCGAGGACGACGATTCCGACGGACTCGAGTTTTCCTTCCACCTCTCGGGCGGCATAGGAAAGGACGACGTGGAGGTTTCGATCAATCAGATGTCTCAGACGCTGATGATCGACATTGACGGCGCGGACGATAACTACGTGACCGCCAATCCCCTCTCGGGCGCCAGCACGCATATAAATGACCTGCTGCTGTATTCCTACGACGACGGATACGGATATGAGATAACCCTCGACGATTACTACGAGTGCGAGACCGCGGTGGAGGACGGCGAGTTCAAGATTTCGCTGGTGGATCCCCACGAAAAGTACGATTACATAGTCGTGATCGATCCCGGACACGGCGGATCGGATTCGCCGGGTACCGTCTGGAACGGTGTCAAGGAGTCGGACATCACGCTCGAGATCGGCAACGCCATAATGAAATATCAGGAGCAGCTTGCGGAGATGGGCATAGGCCTTTACACCACTCGCACGGAGGACGTATACACTTACCTCTCCGGCAGGTGTGCTATGGCCAACGGGCTCGACGCGGATCTTTTCCTGAGCATTCACTGTAATTCCATTCCCGGATACTGGGATGATGCCACCTCCGGCGTGGAGACCCTCTACAGCCAGAAGGATAAGAAGGGCAATTCCAAGGCCCTGGCCCAGCTCCTCTCGGAGAAGGTGGCAGAGAGTACGTCCTCCAGGGACAGGGGCGCCGTGATGGGTGATGAGATTTACATAATACGTAAGGCGAAGGTGCCCGTGGCGCTCTGCGAGGTCGGGTTCATGAGCAACCACACAGAGCTTAGCAACCTTCAGACCAAGAGCTACCGCAAGAAGGTGGCCGAGGGATTCTATAACACGATTATATATGCGTTCGAGAACGGACTGGATGCTGAGGAGGCCAAGGCCGACAGTACCGTGGACAACTCGGCGACAGAGGATATTGTAAACAATGAAAACGACGAAAACTAACGAAAAGAAGATGATAGTGGCCACCGGCAACATGGGTAAGCTCGAGGAAATCCGCCAGATTCTCTCGGATGTCATTCCGAACATCGTCTCCATGAAGGAGGCGGGGCTCTACACGGACGTGGAGGAGACGGGATCCACCTTCGTCGAGAACGCGTTGCTTAAGTGCAGGGCGGTGGCAGAGAAGACCGACGGATACGTGCTTTCGGACGACTCGGGACTGGTGGTGGATGCGCTGGACGGAGAGCCCGGCATCTACTCCTCGCGCTACCTGGGCGAGGACACCTCCTACGACGTGAAGAACGCCGACATCCTCCGCAGGATGGAGGGAGTCCCCGAGGAGAAGCGCACGGCCAGGTTCGTCTGCGCCGTGGCGGTCATTACGCCGGACAAGAGGGAAATCGCCGTAGAGGGCTACATGGAGGGAATAATAGGCCACGAGATAAAGGGCGAGCACGGCTTCGGCTACGACCCGATATTCTTCCTTCCCGAGTACGGTAAGACGTCCGCCGAGATTCTTCCCGAGGAGAAGAACGAGATAAGCCATAGGGGAAAGGCCCTGAGACTCATGCTCGAGGAGCTGAAGGGAGAGCAGTAGCCCGACAGTTTATGGTAAATAAGATCCGCTTTTGGGGGACGGGATAGGGCTTAAACCCGCGAAAACACTGCGTTCCCACACCTTTTTCGAGAAGTTTGAAAAAATCGTTGACATGCGAAAAGTGTTATTATATAATCATTAAGCATGCTCATTGGTGACGGGGTGTGGCTCAGTTTGGCAGAGCGCCTGGTTTGGGACCAGGAGGTCGCAGGTTCGAATCCTGTCACCCCGAGATTTAACACAAGCGGGTGTAGTTCAATGGTAGAACACCAGCCTTCCAAGCTGGACACGTGGGTTCGATTCCCATCACCCGCTTTTACCTATGCAATTTTTGAAAAGAATATTATTCGGATAGAGCAACGGCATAGGTTATTCAAAAATTTAATATGTACCTGTAGCTCAGCTGGATAGAGCAACGGCCTTCTAAGCCGTGGGTCGGGGGTTCGAATCCCTTCAGGTACGGTTGTCACGGGTTTCCCGGACATTTTATATGGTGGGTATAGCGAAGTTGGTTATCGCGTCGGATTGTGGTTCCGAAGACCGAGGGTTCGAATCCCTCTACCCACCCTTGCTATTTGGAAGAGAATATGGACAGCGATGGGCTATCGCCAAGCGGTAAGGCACGGGATTTTGATTCCCGCATTCGTTGGTTCGAATCCAACTAGCCCAGTTGATAATATAAGGGCCATTAGCTCAGTTGGCAGAGCACCTGACTTTTAATCAGGTTGTCCGGGGTTCAAATCCCCGATGGCTCAGGTAAAGAAAAACAGCGGAAGACCATGTAAATACAAGGTTTTTCGCTGTTTTTGTCTTTCATTAAAGTAATAAAAAGTGATTAAAAATAATAGGTTTTAAATGTCCCCATCGCGTCCCCCGGGACCATAATGTCCCCATCGCGTCCCCCAAATTTATTAAGCCCGGGCTAAATTGATAGCACCAATTACATCTTCTTTTTCTTCATCGATGTGGGAGTAGACATCCAGTACCATCTTCTCTGTATCGCCTAACATTTTAGCGATCATCTTAGTAGAGATTCTGGGTACCTGATAACATAGCTGCGTGCAGTAGTCGTGCCGGAAGATGTGGGCGGTAAGTCCCTGGATCGGTTTAGGCGTAGCGTTAATCTTAGCATGAGGATTAAAAAGTGTAGAAAAATTAATAAAAGCGCTTAACATAGTGTTAATACTATGATATTATAGAATCAGAAAGGAGGTAAACAGATGAAAGATACAATAAAAACCATTCTAATTGCATTAATTGCATTTGAAACAGTCAATTGGGAGTCGCTCGGAGTAATAGATTATATTTTGATTATTGTATTTATAATCTGGGTGTTCTTTACCATTAAAGACAGAGGAGGAAACAATG
>JAILAS010000088.1 GCA_024681495.1 Eubacterium sp.
TATGGATCAGGTTGCAAAGATAATTTCAATATACGCGGCAGACGTTTCCGGGGCGGCATCCGCTCTTTTCGAGCTGGGCGGAATGACCGTCATCCACGACCCCTCGGGCTGCAATTCCACCTACAACACCCACGACGAGACCCGCTGGTATAACACGGACTCGCTCATCTTCATAAGCGCCCTCACCCAGCACGACGCCGTGATGGGCAACGACAAGAAGTTCATCGACGACGTGGAGAGCGCGGCCCGCGAGTTTAACCCCGAGTTCATCTGCCTGTGCGGCACGCCCGTCCCCTTTATGATGGGCACGGACTTTAAGGCCCTGGCGCGAAAGATCGAGAAGGACACGGGGATTGTGACCTTCAGCGCCGACACCAACAACATGCACGCGTACTTTCAGGGCGCGGGCCAAGCACTGGCGCAGATAGCGCGACGCATCGTGCTCAATCCCGATAAGAACGAGGCGCCGGACGGCGCGCCGTCCGACAATCCGCCGTGCGCGAAAACCCCTTCCATCCCCATAAACATCCTGGGCGTTACTCCCCTCGACTTCTCCGCCAACGGCTCGCATAAATCCGTAGTCGATGCGCTCGAGTCCCGCGGCTTCGAGGTCATATCATCGTGGGCTATGGACAGCACGCTGGACGATATAAAGAGGTCGGCGTCTGCCCGGGCGAATCTGGTGGTTTCGACCACGGGGCTGTACCCCGCGAAGGTACTTGAGGAGAGGTTCGGCACTCCCTACGTGGTATGTCTCCCGCTCGGAGAAGAGGGCGCTGATGAGGCGGCGCAGATGCTTCGGGATGCTGCGGAGCACCCGGGGGGTTCTAGTTTACATAACTCCAATCAACCCATCCCCTGTGAGCTCGCATCGGGCAATGACGCTGGTTTACATAAAACCGCCCGCGGAGACACCCCGGCCGCCGCATCCCCCACCGTCACCCTCATCGGCGAGGCGGTCGCGAACGTCTCCATCGCCAACGCGCTCGAGGCATCCGCAGCCCGAGGCGGAAAGCCGGTTTCCACTCGCGTGATATCGCCCCTCGACACCCCGGAGGAGCTGCTGCGCCCCGGCGATGTGAGAGAGGAGGATGAGGACCGGATTGTTCCCCTGCTCGCGGACACGGAGGTTATCATAGCCGACCCGATGTACAGGCCCATCTGCCCGGACGGGGCGCGGTTCGTGGCGCTTCCCCACGAGGGATTCTCGGGCAGGATATACAGGAACGAGATTCCGGATCTGGTTAAGGATGGTATTATCGGACTAAATAGAAATATTATGTAAATTAGTGCTTGAGTGGCAATCGATATGAGTCTATAATTATGGTGGCAACAGATTGTTGTATTTTTACATGGTAGTACCGCGGGGCGACAGCCTCCGCGCGGGGATGGAGTGCGTGTATGGGTCATGTCAAAGATCCGGCCGTGAGTGTGATTATTCCGGCCAGGAATGCCAGGGCACAGTTAAAGTATTCATTGCCCAATATTTTGGGACAGACACTTGAAAACATCGAAATAATTTTCGTAGATGACGGTTCCACAGACGGGACCGCTCTTTTGTTGGAGGTGGCCGAGCGGAAGTTTCCGGAGAAGGTGACGGTCATTGAGTCGCAGGTGGGGCACGGCGCTGGAGGCGCCAGGAACCTGGGGCTGGACATCGCCAGGGGGCGGTACGTCGGATTCGTCGACAGCGACGATCTGGTGAGCCCCATGATGTTCGAGAAGATGTATAATGCGGCGCGCGAGGGCGATTACGACATCGTCGACTGCGGCTATGACTGCGAGGAGCAGGACCTCGCCCTGGTTCACACCACGGACGAGATGTGCGGCGAACTGAACGACGAGAAGCGCAGCGAGCTCATTGTATCCGGGGGATACCTCTGGTCGAGGATCTTCCGCAGGGAGCTGTTCGACGGGCTTAGGTTCAGGGAGAATGTGATTTTGGAGGATGCCGACGTTCTGACCTATCTTTTCTGCACGGCGAAGAGCATTGTCAACGTGAAGGAGGTGCTCTACGCATACAGGAACGTGGAGGATTCGGCCTCGAAGATCGTGGACTACAGGAACTACGTGGAGAACATTAACGAGGCGATGAGGGCCGTGTACGAGAGGGTGTTTAACCTGGGCGTCTATCCCGGGGTGAAGGAGGCCGTCGAGTACAGCATCGTCCAGATGTATTCTTACGGGCTCAGCATGTGCCAGAAGGCCGTGCTCGACAGCTGGAGAGCCGGCAGGGAGGTGCCGTTCGACGTCTCCCATCTCCAGGAGGCGCTGCGAGAGACTGCCGCCGCCACGGTGGAAGGGCGCTACTGCGACAACAAATACGTGAAGGACAAGATCGCGGAGCTCGACATATTCCTCATGGAGCTTAACAACGAAAACCCGGCCGCCGTGGTCGAGTACATAAAGAATAATTCAGACGGAGTGAAGGGCATCGTCCGGTAATCCGGCCCCACACACGGAGTAAGCATAAAAAAGGATCTGCCCTTTCGGACAGATCCTATTTTTCATAACTTCAAGCCTTTTACCGATTAAACAAATCAATGGTGTTTGTTTTTATGTATACATTATACGATTGGAAAAGACACAGAAAAGACACAGTGATAAAAAATAGCAGGCGGGAGAAAGTTCCCGCCTGCTGTTTGTTATGTTAATCAAAATCAAAGGGTGAACTGGCCTACGATGTCGGAGAGCTCGTCCGAAATCTTAAGCTGCTGATCCGAGAGGTCGGATACGTTCCGCACGTCGTCGCCAACGTCGTTTACGGCGTCCATAACGTGTGAGCTCGAATCTGCGGTATCCTGCGAACTCTCGGCAATCGAGGTGATCGCATAGGTTACCTCGTTGATGGTCGACTGGATGGCATCCGTCATCTCCGCGAGCGAGTCGCTCATGCGGGCGATGGAGTTCGCGTCCTCGCCGTACTTCTCGGCCACGTGCACGAAGTTGTCGTAGTCGGGGGTTACGGTCTCGGTCAGGAATCCCAAAAGCTCCTTGGACTCTGTAGTGAGCTCGTCGAAGGCGGAGTATACGCTTTCGATGGTCTCCTGTATTTTGGTAACGGCCGAAGACGTGTCATTGGCCAGGGATCCAATTTCCGTAGCCACTACCGCGAAGCCTTTGCCTGCCTCGCCTGCCCTGGCGGCCTCGATGGAGGCGTTGAGAGACAGGAGATTAATCTGGCCGGCAATCTCCGAGATCACGTTGGCCATGTTGCCGATCTCCTCCACCACCTTGGCGTTTTCAATCGCAGTGGTGAGCTGGCTGGAGAACTTATTCGAAAGCTCAGTGGCAGTGTCGTAGGAAGCGCGGCTCTTCTCGCCGATTTCGAGCGCCCTCGTCTCGATGTCCTTGGCCATCTCCTTGCTGCTGGTGGTCTCCGCCTGCAGGAGGTTAATCTGGGAGTTAACCTCCTCCACGGATGCGTTGACCTCCTCTGTGGCCGCCGATGCCGTCATCATCGCCTCGTTAATCTGGCAGATGTATGTCTCTATGTTCTCGAACTGGTCGTGAAGCTTGATGGCCGAGTGGTTCAGCGTGCTTCCGGCCGAGCTGATCTT
The DNA here is from genome assembly GCA_024681495.1 of Eubacterium sp. Classification (GTDB taxonomy): domain Bacteria; phylum Bacillota; class Clostridia; order Lachnospirales; family Lachnospiraceae; genus RUG14243. Next base: position 3,561 of record JAILAS010000088.1, read on the forward strand.
GCCCGAGTGGTCGGCAATAGATGAGATCATAGCCTGGTTGCTCTGGTACATGCCGTTCAGCGAATCGCCCATGGTGCCCAGCTCGTCGGCGCTGGAAATGGCGAGGGGATCGACGGTGAGGTTACCGGATGCGAGCTCGCCCGCGAACGCGCGAACGTTGTTGAGGCTCTTGGAAATCGACCTTACCTGAAGAACGATGACGATTACGCACAGGAGGACTGCTATTACAGCCACTATAATCATACTGGTGCGCAATGTGTTTACCGGGCCGTCGATCTCGGAGCGCGGGATTACTGAGATTATCTTCCAGCCTGTGCTGAGGGTGGAGTAGTGCATCACGTACTGGATTCCGTCCGAGTACAGGCATCCGCCGGTCTCGTTCGCCAGAATCTCAGCTCCGGCTGAGGCGAGGGATTCGTTGGTGTCCTCGGTGATGTTGACGGCGGAGGCTATCGTCTCCTCGTCTACTCCTGCCAGGTAGATACCCGTGGAGTCGAGCAGCATCGTGTAGCCGCTTTCTCCGATGGTAAGCTCGGATATCATCTGCTGGATGGTGGTAAGTACTATGTCCACCGTCACGCAGCCGAGGTACTCACCGTCGGTGGTGTACATCGGGGCGGCGCAGGTAGCCATAACCGTCCCCGAGGTGTCGTCGTAGTAGGGATCGGTGATGAAGGCGTCGTAGCCCTCCGAGGCCTTGGTGTAGTACTCCTGCGAGAAGTAGTCGTACTCGGCGTTGCTGTAGTCATAAGTGATGACCGTGTCCTCGCCGTCTTTGTATGCGTAGGGGCCCATGTACTGCTGCTTCTTGTCGAAGACATAGGGGGCGAACCATATTCCGGATCCGGAGATGGAGTCGTCCATGCCGGCGATGCCGACAATAAGCTGCTCGTAGTTTTTGATGTCGGCCGTCTTATAGGTCGCTGCGACGCTCTGGGCCAGTGAATTGGCGGACGCCATAATAGAGTCCAGATCCGCCTGAATGTCGTTTTTGGTGCTTTCTGCCTGTGCATCCAGCCAGTTTCCGGACTGAGTCTCGGAAATGGATGAAGCCTGCAGTACGGCGAATACCGTGACGATGGCAAATGCGATGATAATGAGCGGTAAGATGCAAACCATCATCCGGGTGCCGATGTGCTTGAATTTCATAACTTTCCTCCTTAAAGTTGCGTTGATATAAATCTATGAAAAACCCCGTCACAAAGCATGGCGGGGTCATTTCCTTAATCGGTATAAGTTATCTTTACGTTTTTGGTTGTGGCGATCTTGGCACCTTTGCCATTGAACGCGCAGATACGGTATTTGTAGGTCTTTCCGCTGACAACGTCGGTATCGGTCCACGACGAAGAGGACTTGGGCGAATAAGCCCTGACCGTCTCCCACGAACCGCCGGATTTCTTGCGCTGAATCTCGAAGTATTCGGCGCGGGAATTACACACGGCCTTGGTCCACGATAGGTGTACGCCGCTCGAGGCTGAGGAAACCGATAGGTTCTGGGGCGCGCATGGCGAAGAGGTCTTGCTCACGAGCTTCTTGGGCGCAACTGCGATGACGCGCAGCTTTTTCAGGGTCGCCCTGCTCGAGACCGTGAAGGAACCGGTATATCTGTAGCACTTGGAGTATGCTGTTTCCGGCGTGCTTCCGCTAAGGGTGTAGTAAATCCACGAGCCCTTCGTCTTTCCCTTTATGGTGACCTTGTAGCCTCCGCTGACCTTCTTATAAGTGATTACGGGGACGGATGTCCTGGACTCGACCGACGGAACGGAGCCCACGGTGAGGTTCTTCGATGAGGTGTTCAGCTTGCACTTCATGAGCATGCCGTCCCACATCTCCTCGGCCGTGTGAACGTCCTTGCCCGCCAGCTTCTTATATGCGGCGTCGCTCTTAAGATAGTACGTGTAGACAATCTGGCCGCTTACGTAAGTGTCGTCCGCGGTAACATCCACGTTGAACCAGTTATCGCTGAGGCAGACCCTGTTCCACTGGTGCTCGTCGGAGGTCACGTTTATGCAGTCGATGCCGGCGCCGTTACACAGGAGGCAGAACGCCATGGAGTATCCGGCGCACACCGTCTCGGTCCCGCAGAACACGCTGTAGGCGCTCTGGTTGTATGTCTCGGTGCCGTAGTCGTCCTCCTCGTAGTCCACCTTATTGGCGATCTTATCGTGGAAGTAGAGGACTTTGGCCTCGTCGGTCTTAAGCTTGGAGGCGGCCTTTATCCACGCCTTTGCCTTCTTGAAGAGCTTTTTGGTGGCCTTCTTTCTGGCGGAGCCGGAGTTAAAGTCGCTGTAGACCGACATCGTCATGTAGTTCGATGAATTATAGCTATCCCAGTAGAATCCGTTGTTCAGGAAGTAGTACTGGGGATTGGAAAGCACGAACATATAGGCCACATCCACGGCATCGGCCAGGGAAAGTGAGCTGTCGTACTCCACGAATCCGATGAGATTCCGGGAGAGACTGGATGTGCCCGTCAGGAGCTTTCGGCAGACCTTGTCCAGGGCATTCCAGAGCTTGCGCTCCTTGGATGAGAGCTGGTTATAGAAGAAGTTCGTGGAATAAACGTCGTATTTATTGTGATATTTGGCTGATTCCTTCGTGATGGTGACAGAGTTTTCCGCGTCGAGTGAGGAAACGATTTCGTCCTCGGACTCGATGTCAATGTGGCCGACGGTCAAGTCCTTTCCTCCGGACGCGAAGGAATCGTCTGTGGCTGCCGATGTAATTGAAGCTGTGGAAGTTATGTCAACCGAAACAAACGCAGATGTAAATATTAAAAGCGCTGACAGAAGCGCGCTGATGATGCGGTGCTGAGAGTATTTCTTCATAAACCGTCTCCCCGTAAACAATAAGAAGTTACATAGCAAAAACATTATAACATAGATGTTTGCGCGATGGAATGAGTACTTTTGCCACAAATTACAATTGCGGGAAGCCCCTAAATATGTTAAAATCACCATTTGTAGACGACGGAAAATCCGATGTCTTCATACTTATATAAATTAGATTTACCGGATGGGAAAAAGCCGGGACAGAAAGAGGTAAAGTTCGATGCAAATTTTTGAAGAATTACAGGCCAGAGGGCTGCTCGCTCAGCTCACCGATGAGGATGAAATCAGAGATCTCATAAATCAGGGTAAGGCCACCTTTTATATTGGCTTCGACCCCACCGCAGACAGCCTGCACGTGGGCCATTTCATGGCTCTTTGCCTCATGAAGAGGCTCCAGATGGCGGGCAATAAGCCCATTGCCCTTCTGGGCGGTGGAACAGGAATGATTGGAGACCCCTCGGGCCGTACCGACATGCGTTCCATGATGACCAACGACATCATCGACCACAACTGTCAGTGCTTCAAGGAGCAGATGAGCCGCTTCATCACCTTCGGCGACGGACCCTCCGATGCGAAGATGGTAAACAACGGCGACTGGCTTCGCGACATGAACTTCATGGAGTTCATGAGGGAGGTCGGCGTACACTTCAACGTGGCCAACATGCTCCGCGCCAGGGCGTATGAGAACCGCATGGCCCGCGAGGGCGGACTCACCTTCTTCGAGATGAGCTACATGCTCCTCCAGGGATATGACTTCTTCCGCCTCTACGAGGACTACGGCTGCAACATGCAGTTCGGCGGAGACGACCAGTGGTCGAACATGCTCGCCGGAACCGAGCTCATCAGAAAGAAACTCGGCAAGGACGCATATGCCATGACCATTACCCTCCTTACTAAGAAGGACGGAACGAAGATGGGCAAGACAGCGGGCGGCGCAGTATGGCTCGATCCCAATAAGACCTCGCCCTTCGACTTCTACCAGTACTGGAGAAACATAGACGACGCGGACGTTCTCAAGTGCATCCGCATGCTGACATTCCTGCCCCTCGAGGAAATCGATAAGATGGACTCCTGGGAGGGCAGCCAGCTCAACGAGGCCAAGGAGATTCTGGCGACCGAGCTCACCACCCTCGTGCACGGCGAGGAAGAGGCGAAGAAGGCCAAAGAGGGCGCCAAGTCGCTCTTCGGCGGTGGAGCTTCGTCCGAGAACATCCCCACATACGACCTCGAGGATGCGGACTTCGAGAACGACGAGATCGACCTCATATCCGTCCTCGTAAAGAGCGGCCTGGTTTCCTCGCGCTCCGAGGGAAGGCGCGCCATCGAGCAGAACGGCGTGTCGGTGGATGACGAGAAGGTTACGGACATCCGCGCCACATACACGAAGGACAGCTTCTCCGGCGAGGGACTCCTCGTGAAGAGAGGAAAGAAGAACTTCAGGAGAATCAAGTTTTAAATGGACATTACGAGAGAAAACTTCGGAACGACTAAAGACGGCAGCCCGATTACCGCTTTTACTTTTTCAAACGGAACGATAAAGGCCAGGGTCTGCGACTACGGCGCCATCCTGCTTAATCTCTGGGTGCCGGACCGGGCCGGCAATGTGGCCGACGTGGTGTGTGGTTACGACACCGCGGAGGAGTACTTCGCCAACCCCTGTAACTTCGGCGCCACGATAGGCCCCAGTGCCAACCGCATTGCCGGCGGAGAGGTGCCCATCGACGGGGTTTCCTATCATATGGTGAAAAACGAGGGCGAAAACAACCTCCACACCGACGCCGATGCTGGTTTACATAAAGTTATGTGGGCGGCCGAGGAAATCGCCGACGGCGTAAGGTTTTCCATAGAGCTTTCCGACGGGCAGTACGGACTCCCGGGCGAGAGGAAGATGTCCGTCTCGTACCGGATTGTCGGCGAGGGCGGACTGCGTATCGAATACGACTGCTCTTCCGATAAGAAGACGCTCTTTAATCCCACCAACCACAGTTACTTTAACCTGAAGGGGGCGGGCGACGTGCTCGGCCACGTGCTTACGCTTTCGAGCGGCGCGTATACCCCCGTTTCGGACGACCTCATCCCGAACGGGCGGATTGCTCCCGTGGACGGAACGGCGTTCGACTTTAGGGAAGGCAAGGCGATCGGGGACGACATAAAGTCCGAGAATCCCATGATACAGGGGGCGCTCGGGTTCGACCTTAACTACGCGGTCTACGGATATTTGGCCGGTAAGGAGCAGAAAATCGCGACGGTGAAGGAGCCCGAATCGGGCAGGGTGATGGAGGTCTACACGGACCTGCCGGGCGTGCAGCTGTACACCGCGAACTACGTGGATGAGAAGACCGGCAAGGGCGGAGAGCCCTACGGGCAGTACTGCGCGCTGTGCCTGGAGACCCAGTACTTCCCCGACAGTGTGCACCACAAGAACTTCGTGAGCCCGCTTTCGGAGAGCTGCCACACGGCGACGGAGTATAGATTCTCGGCTGAATAGGAGATTGTGCCCGGGGCACATTGACGGACGAAAAAATAACACCCCTCGAATCGACAGGTTCGAAGGGTGTTTTAGTTTGCCTGTGAATGGACGGCCGGGATTACTCGTTGTCGATTACGTCCTTAATGGCCGCGAAGAGCTCGTCGTAGGTCTCGAAAGCGGGAACGTCGGAGTAGTCCTTCTTTATCTGGTCGGTGGTCCTGAAGAGGAATCCGGCCTTGGACGACTGGATCATGCCCAGGTCGTTGAAGCTGTCTCCGGATGCGATGGTGTCGTAGCCGATGGACTGGAGGGCCTTAACGGTGTTTCTCTTTCCGTCGGGCAGGCGCATCTTGAAGTCGGTGATCTCGCCGGAGGGCGCCACAACCAGCGTGTTGCAGAAGATGGTCGGCATGCCGAGCTTCTTCATGAGGGGAGCGGCGAACTGCGTGAAGGTGTCGCTGAGGATGATCACCTGCGAGATGTCGCGCAGATTGTCCAGAAACTCCTTAGCTCCGGGCAGCGGGTCGATCGTGCTTATGGTATCCTGAATCTCCTTAAGGCCCAATCCGTGCTCCTTGAGGATGTCCAGGCGGAATCTCATGAGTTTGTCGTAGTCGGGCTCGTCGCGTGTAGTGCGCTTGAGCTCGGGGATGCCCGTGGCTTCTGCGAAGGCGATCCATATCTCGGGAACCAGTACTCCCTCTAAATCAAGACATGTAATAATCATTTCTATGTCCTCCCTATGATTAGTTGCTTGTTTCCTAGTGATTTTAGCATAGTGCGGGATTAATCGCAATCGTCGGTTGACCGCGGTTTACGGGTTGGTGTATAGTTACCGAAGGATTTTTGACGCGATTTCAGAAAGGATAACCATGTATCTGGCAGATAACTGGAAAGATTATGAAGTGATAGACTGCTCTAAGGGCGAGAAGCTCGAGCGTTGGGGAAAGAAGATTCTCCTGCGCCCGGACCCCCAGGTGATCTGGGACACGCCCCGCAGGAACAGGGGCTGGAAGCATCCCGACGGGCACTACCACCGCTCGAAGAAGGGCGGAGGCTCGTGGGAGGCGTTCGACCTTCCCGAGATGTGGACCATAAGCTATCAGCCGCTGGGCCTCACGTTTCGGCTTAAGCCCTTTAAGTTTAAGCACACGGGACTTTTCCCTGAGCAGGCCGTCAATTGGGAGTGGTTTACGGGCCTCATTAAGGATAGGATTGCAGCGGGGGGGCAGGTTAAGGTGCTTAACCTCTTCGCCTATACGGGAGGCGCCACGTGCGCGGCGGCGGCAGCAGGCGCTGCGGTCACCCATGTGGACGCCTCTAAGGGAATGGTCGGCTGGGCGAAGGAAAACGCCAAGGAATCAGGACTCGCGGAAGCCCCCGTCAGGTGGTTGGTCGACGACTGCGTGAAGTTCGTCGAGCGTGAGATCAGGCGCGGTAATAAGTACCAGGCGATAATCATGGATCCGCCCTCGTACGGCAGAGGCCCGGGCGGCGAGGTCTGGAAGATAGAGGAGAAGATACATCCCCTCATAAAGCTGTGCACGCAGATATTGGCGGACGATCCGCTGTTTTTCCTCGTGAATTCGTACACGACCGGGCTCCAGCCCGCCGTGCTGAGTTATATTATGTCAACCGAACTCGAGCGCTTCGGTGGGCACACCGAGGCTGACGAGGTGGGGCTGCCCGTCACGGAGAGCGGACTGGTGCTCCCGTGCGGAGCCGCCGGCAGGTGGACGAGTGGGGTCTGATGGCCCGGCTCCCGCTGGGTTCTGTGGTGACTCTGGGAAGAAACGAGATAGACTATGTCGTGACGGAGTACGGCATTGCTCCCCTGAGGGGACGAAACATAAAGACGCGCGTCGAAAATCTGATTGCCATTGCGCACCCGGATTTTCGCGCGGAGCTCCGCGGGCAGGCGGAAGAGATCAATTTGTGGTGATATATGGATACCAGGATTTACGTAGCTGCGCATAAGGCCTTCGAGCCCCCGAAGCTGCAGGGATACATCCCCCTGCAGGTGGGGGCCGCTCTGCATGAGGATCTGGGATACGTCAGGGACGATTCGGGCGACAATATGTCCGCCGGAAACCCCAACTGGTGCGAGCTTACGGGAGTCTACTGGATCTGGAAAAACGTGGAGTGCGACATCGTCGGGCTCTGCCACTACCGCAGGTATTTCAACGGACCGCAGGGGTTCCTCACCGTGGAGGACTTCGAGCGGATTTTGGACGGGTGCGACGTCATAACGGGCATCTCGTCCATGCCGCCTGACAGGGATCTCTACGCGCAGTACGACAGGAAGCACTGCACCCGCGATATTATGAATACCCGCGAGGTCATTGAGCGCGTCTGCCCCGCGGACCTTTCGGCCTTCGATGCCGTGATGAACAGCCGCCTGATAAGCGTCGGCAACATGATGGTCTGCCGCAAGCCCCTGTTCGACGACTACTGCGGCTGGCTTTTCGCGGTTCTTAAGGAAGTGGAGAAGGTCACCGACCTCACCGGTTACGACGACTACAATAAGCGCATCTACGGATTCATTTCCGAGCGCCTCATGCGGGTCTATCTCATGAACAGGCCCCTCAGGGTGCGCGAGATCGAGATAAGGGAGGTGTGAGCCATGGGCAGACAGATTACGGACGACGATTACACCTTCGTGTACTTCGAGGTTATAAAGCAGCTGGGGCCGCAGAGGATCCTGGATGTGGGCCTGTTTTTACAGCGCATCGGCGCGCTCTGCCGCCAGGCGATGAGCTGCGAGATACCTGCCGATACCGTGCTGGACGGCGTGGACGTCTTCGGGGGCCATTTCCCCATTTACGACAGGGTCTACGATGCCGTCTTCGCCGGCAATCCGGCCGACGGTGCCCCATCAGCCGGCGCTCCGTTCTGTGGGACAGGCTTCGCCGAAATCTCCGGCGGGCCGTACGATCTCATATGCGCCATGGACGTGACGCCGCACATGGGGCCGGATACCAGGGCCGCGTTCTTTAAGGCGCTGCCTGCTCTCGGCAGATCTGTTCTGGCCGACTGCACCGACCCGCAGTTCAACGATTTCCTGGTCCAAAACTACGAGCTCACCCCGCTTTCGAGCGGCGGTAAGCAGTTCGTGCTCGGAAACCTTAAGGAAGGCAAATAACGGGCACATACGCATGGATTTGATGTATAATAGAAGAGAGAAAAACACTCGGATAAACACGGGGACAAGTCCCTCCAATGGAATGAATTAGGAGGAATTTCGTATGAAAAGAATTGAAGATATTCGGGGAGGGTTAGTGACGTTTGCTTTGGCCGCATTGACGGCCGTTATGAGTCTGGGGCTGACGGGCGCCGACAGGGTGGCCATGGCCTCGGACGGCGAGATTACATATAAAGGTCTGGTGTATACGCTCGATTCGACCGATGCGACGGCTGCGGTTTGCGGCTACGAGTCGGAGGAGAGCAGGGTCACGATTCCGGAGAGCATTACGTATGACGGGGTTACCTACGAGGTAAACCGCATTGATGACCAGGCGTTCACCGACTGTGTAAACATGGAGAACATATCCATTCCGGACAGCGTGGAGAGCATCGGCTTCGGCGCGTTCGAGGGTTGCAGTGCGCTCGAGGGCGTGCTTATGCCGTCCGGGATTAAGGCTATTGAGGACCTGACGTTCAGCGACTGCACGTGCCTCTCGGAGATCGTCATCCCCTCGGGGGTGGTGAGCATGGGGAGCGGGTGCTTCAGCTATTGCGCGAGCCTGACTAAGGTGGTGATTCCCGATAGCGTTACAAGCCTGGGCGGTGCCGTGTTCGAGGATTGTGATTCACTCTCGAGTGTGGTGCTGGGCGACGGACTGACCGAGATTACCGCGTCGATGTTCGAGGACTGCGTCAGTCTTAAGAGCGTCGACATACCGAAAAACGTGACGACGATCGGGAGAAACGCGTTCGCGGACTGCGACGAGATTTCGTCGGTTTCCCTGCCCAAGGGACTCACGAAGATCTGTGCGGGTGCGTTCATGGGATGCGTGTCCATAGAGTCGATCGATTTTCCCTCGTCTTTAAGGAGCATCGGGGAGACCGCGTTCGCGGACTGCACGGGGCTTAAGAGCGTGGAGATTCCCAACAAGGTGAAGACCATAGGGAACAATGCGTTCGAAAACTGCACGGCGCTGAAGACCGTTTTGGTCGGGAAGAGCGTCAAGAGCATAAAGAAAGAGGCGTTCGGCGGATGCGCTAAGATCAACCGGATTTCGATTAACGCCGGGAAGCTTAAGAAGGTGGGCGGCGATGCGTTCGATTCCCTTACTTCGAAGACCAGAGTGAAGGTGACCGCCAAGAGCCGGAAGTCCTACAAGAAGGCGGTGAAGCTCCTTAAGAAGGCGGGCGGAAAAAAGGCGAAGTACATCTATAAGAAGAGTGCGTAGGGTGGTTTTGCGGGGAGGTTTCTTCTCCGCAAAATCTTTACAAACCCCTTCACTTGTGTTAATATACCAAAGCATGTGAATTCGCAGGCCGAATAACGATGCGTGGCTCAGTTTGGTAGAGCGCTGCGTTC
>JAILAS010000179.1 GCA_024681495.1 Eubacterium sp.
CATAAACGAACTCGAAGCATCAGGCCACGAGGCGTATGCCGTGGGCGGGTGTGTTCGTGACTGCCTTATGGGGAGGGTTCCGTCGGATTGGGATATAACCACGGATGCCCTCCCCGAGGAGGTTAAGGGCATCTTTAAGAAGACCTTCGACACGGGCATCGAGCACGGGACCGTGACGGTCCTCATCGACCATGTCGGGTACGAGGTCACCACCTACAGGGTGGAAGAGGGCTACAGTGACATGCGTCACCCCGACCACGTCAGGTTCACGCGCAGCCTTGAGGAGGACCTTAAGAGGAGGGACTTCACCATAAACGCCATGGCCTGTGGCAAAGACGGAGAGATTGTGGATATCTTCGGCGGCCGTGACGACATGGAAAAAGGCCTTATTCGCGCCGTGGGTGACCCGCGCGAGCGCTTCGGCGAGGACGCGCTTCGTATGATGCGCGCGGTAAGGTTCGCTGCGACCACCGGGTTCGAGATAGAGGAGGGCACTCGACTCGCTATAAAGGAGCTGGCGGGGAACCTCTCCGTGGTGAGTGCCGAGAGGATAAGGGTGGAGCTCGAGAAGCTCCTCGTTTCGCCCCACCCGGAACGCATGCGTGACCTCTACGAACTGGGGCTTTCCGCCGTGTTTATGCCCGAGTTCGACACCATGATGGAGACCGTTCAGAACAATCCCCATCATATGTACACGGTCGGAGAGCACACGATTAAGGCGCTCGAGGAGATAGAACCCGACCGCCTGCTCAGGCTCGCTATGCTCTTCCACGACGTGTCGAAGCCCGAGTGTAAGACGACCGACGACAAAGGCATCGATCACTTCAAGGGGCATCAGACGGCCGGGGCCGATCTTTGCCGGCGCATAATGAGGCGGCTTAAGTTCGACAATGATTCCATAAAGAGGGTCTCCAACTACGTGCTTTGGCACGACGCGAATCCCCGAGGCATAAAGGCCGTAAGGAGGCTCCTTTCCAAGGCCGGTTATGAAGCGTATCCCGGTCTCTTCAGCATAAAGAGGGCGGACGTCCTGGCCCAGAGCGACTACCGCAGGGAGGAGAAGCTCTCGGCGCTGGAGCAGTACATGGACGCCTACCGTGCCGTGATCGAGGACGAACAGTGCGTTAAGGTTAAGGACCTTAAGATAGGAGGCAAAGACCTCATGGACATGGGGGTTCCCTCGGGTCCCCGCATCGGAGAGATACTGAATGTGCTCCTGGAGGCCGTGATAGAGGAGCCTGAGCTCAACGACAGGCAGACTCTTTTAGCTGTGGCAGAGGAGCTGGCAACGGGCGGAGAATTATAGATGAAAAGAGAATCGGTTAAAAACTGCATACTGATGGCGCTGCTTATGGCGGTTCTGTGTGTTGCGCTCGCCGCCTGCGGCGACAGCAATGACGGCAAACTCGTCACTGGCGATGCGGGCGTAAAGATAAGCGGAGATCTCTGGGACGACGAGGAAGTCGGCGAGACCTCCGGCGAGTACATCCTCATGGCCATAAATACGGACGAGAAGTCCATGCGCTTCTACAACGTGACCTTAAAGAGGATGCAGACCTTCAGCTACGACTCCTTCACCACGTATGTGGACGCGTACGGAGATGACTCGAAGCTCGCGGAGTTTTCGGTTGGAGAGGCCGTGAAGCTCGCCCTCACCAGCGGTTCCTACACGATCTCTGTGGTGGAGAAGGACCCCGACGCGTTTAGGATGACGGACCTGTCCAACTATGAGCTTCACACCGGCACGGAGTCCGGAGGGCTCAGGTACATCTCCGTCGGCAGCTATAAGTACCAGATCGCCGACGAGTGCGTGGCATTCTCGGGCGACGAACAGATAGAGATATCCGAGATTGACGGCTCGGACATGGTGAGCATCCGCGGGTTCGACCGCACGGTTTACTCGATTGTCGTGGAGACCGGGCACGGCACCGTATCCCTGAAGGGTGAGGAGGCGTTCGTCGGCGGCTACATGGTGATCGGAAACCAGGTCAGCGCCGGGATTACGGAGAACCTGACCGTCTCGGTCCGCGAGGGCGAGTACGTTATGAAGGTCGCCAACAACGGGCAGGGCGGAAGCGTTAAGATAAAGGTGGAGAACGGCAGGAACACGGTGGTGGATCTGTCCTCGATAGACGTCTCCTCGAGCGCCAAGTACGGTGAGCTCACGTTCAACCTCACGCCTGCCGACACGGTCCTCACCATAAACGGCGAGGTCAGGGATACGTCGCGCAAGGTGACGCTGGCCTACGGCACATACCTCATGCAGCTTAAGGCGCCGGGGTACTCCACGGTCACGAGGCTCCTCATGGTGAATTCGCCGTCCACGGTGGTTTCGCTGGACGTGGCTTCCCTGGCTGAGGAGGACGCCGAGTCCTCGAGCTCTGACTCCGCGGATACGGATACGTCCGGTTCGTCCTCGAGCTCCTCGAGCTCGTCGAGCAGTTCTTCCTCGTCGGGCAGCGATTCGTCGTCCTCGTATTCGTCGACCATATCCGACCTTTACGACTCGCTCACGAGCTCTTCGGACGACGATTCCGACTCCTCGACGATAAGCTCTCTGATGTCGTCGCTGCTGGGTGACGAGGGATCGACGATTTCCGACTCGGTGCTCGATATTATTACCGGTGATTAGCCCGTAAAAACGGCGTTTGTGGCCAAATATTACGATTGGGTTACATAATTTTGAAAAAAGTCCCGATTTTGCCGATAAAACGTAACAAAATGCCCCGAATTCCTTGACAAACAGGGCAAAAGCAAATATTATTGTAGATGTTTGAGGGAGTCCTCATTCAAGAAATCTAAAGTGTTGCCGGGGGGCAACGCGAAATACCAATTCATATTTCAGGAGGAAGAGTAAATGAACAAGACAGAGTTAGTTGCAGCAATCGCTGAGAAGGCTAATCTTTCTAAGAAGGAAGCTGACGCAGCAGTTAAGGCTTTTACAGAGGTAGTTACCGAGGAGCTTAAGAAGGGTGAGAAGATTCAGCTCGTTGGTTTCGGTACTTTCGAGGTTTCCGCCAGAGCAGCTCGCGAGGGAAGAAATCCCCAGACCGGCGCTACTATGAAGATCGCAGCTTCCAAGGCTCCGAAGTTCAAGGCTGGTAAGGCTCTTAAGGACGCCGTTAACAAGAAGAAATAATTCTTTTTGAATTGATTATTGCGGAGGCACCCGAAACCGGGTGCCTTCTTTATTTAGGAGGACACATGAGACTCGACAAATTTTTGAAGGTTTCCAGGCTGATAAAGAGGCGAAGCGTCGCCAACGAGGCGTGCGACGCCGGCAGGGTGCTGGTAAACGACAGGCCTGCGAAGGCCTCGACCAAGGTGAAGGTGGGCGACACCATCGAGATTCAGTTCGGGACCAAGAGCGTCAAGGTCAGGGTGCTTCGGGTGGCGGAGACCGTCCGCAAGGAAGAGGCCGCCGACATGGTAGAGTATATCTGATGCGCGACATCCGCGTGATTCCCGCGCGGGAGCGCCGCCGCCGGACGAATTGGCGGCATTTCAATCTTGGCGGTTGAAAATAATTAAAATGTGATATAAAATGACTTTAGGTTTATGTAAACCTGTCGATATATTCTATAGAGCGGCGTCTCGGGAAAACGCCGTTTAGACAGGAAGGATTTCTATGACCTTAAAGGGAAGCAGAAAGAAAAACAGAAAGTATCGTACGGATAAGGGGGCATTCCTCAGCGTCGCGGTGATCGTGCTCATCCTCGTGGCTGTGCTGGGTGTGCGCTGTGTTGGTCTGTATGAGGATATACAGGGATACCGGGCGACTGAGGCGCAGTTGTCGGGTGATATAGCCGAGGAGGAGGAGAGGTCTCAGGAGCTCTCTGACTACGAGGAGTACGTCGGAACCGACGAGTACATCATTGAAATGGCCCGAAATAAACTCGGGCTCGTCTTTGACGGAGAAATATTATTTCGCCAGTCCGGTGAAGATTGAGAATGTTCGATCTGGAACGCAAAACACTTAATTACATAAGAGAATACGAAATGGTTTCTCCGGGGGAGAGGGTTTTTATCGCCCTGTCCGGGGGAGCCGATTCCGTATGCCTTCTTTTATGCCTGAGGGAGCTCTCGAGCGCACTGGGGATAACGGTCGGCGCCGTCCACATCGAGCACGGCATAAGGGGGCAGGCCTCTTTGGACGACGCGGAGTTCGTGCGGGAACTGTGCGAGCGGCTGGGTGTCCCCCTCGTGAGCCGAAGCTTCGACGTCCCGCGGATTGCCGGCGAAGGCGGCACGGGGCTCGAGGAGGCCGCACGCGGCGTGAGGTATGAGACGTTCGCCTCCCTCCTCTCCGGCGGGCAATGCGACAAGGTGGCCATAGCGCACCACTGCGGGGACATGGTGGAGACTGTGCTCTTCAACCTCGCGCGCGGCAGCTCTCTGGCGGGGCTCTCCGGGATAAAGCCCGTGAGGGGGCGCTACATCAGGCCGCTGCTCTGGGCGCAGAAGTCCGAGATCGAGGAGTACCTGGCGGCTCGCGGCCAGGACTTCGTGACCGACGAGAGCAACGCCGACGAGACATACAGCCGCAACCGCCTGAGGCATACCGTGGTTCCGGAGCTCGAGAAAGTACATGCCGGCGCGGCCGGCAATATAGCTCGCGCGGCGATGTTGCTGGGCGAGGCGGACTCGTATTTCAAGAGGGAGGCGGCGAGATTCTGCGCGGAATACGTCACGGGCTCTGAGGAAGAGCTGAGCGTTGAAATTGACGAATTATGTAAACCGGACGCACCCCTCCCCTCCTACGTCATCTACGACTGCATCGTCAGGGTGCGAGGGGGAGCGAAGGATATCACTCAGGCACATGTGGACGCGGTGGGTGGCATATTGCACTCCGGAACGGGCGCATCTGTAGATCTGCCCGGCGGATTGACGGCCGCGGTGTCCTACGGGAGGCTTACTTTCGGAAAGCGGGAGAGCGGTAATGATAATTATTCGCGGGAGGAGGCCTGCGTGGACGTGGGCGAGCTTCCGTTCGAATGCGAGTTCGGCGGATATAAGGTGACATTTTCCGCGGAAACTGTTGCATCCTGGGAGGAAATTCGCCGGGATAACAGGTGTACGAAGTATATAGATTGTGGTAAAATAATGGACGGTATGCAGCTTAGATATCCGCGGCGCGACGACTATCTGGTCATCGACGATGCGGGGCATACCAAGAGGCTTAACAGGCTTTTTATCGACAGCAAGGTGCCTGCGGAGAAGCGGGAGAGGTTCCCGGTTCTGTGCGACGGCAGCAGGGTCATCTGGGCACTTGGGCTCAGGTTCTCGAAGTCGCATTGTGTGAGCGACCTTGGGGAATCGATAGTTAGAATTGACATAACGGAGATTGACGATGAAGGAAGAAATTAGTGTATTAATCGACAGTGCTAAAGTGGATAACCGTATTGCGGACCTTGGAGATGAGATCTCCCGCGACTATGCCGGTAAGAGTATACATATGGTCGGCATCCTGAAGGGGAGCGTTATATTTATGGCGGAGCTTGCCAAGCACCTCACGGTTCCGGTTACGTTCGACTTTATGTCGGTTTCGAGTTACGGCAACGAGACGGAGTCGTCGGGTGTCGTTAAGATTATCAAGGATCTGGACGAGCCTCTGGCCGGCCGGGACGTGCTGGTGGTGGAGGACATCGTGGACACGGGGCGCACACTTTCCTATCTGCTGAACATTCTCGGCGAGAGGGGGGCGTCCAGCATAAAGCTCTGTACCCTTTTGGACAAGCCCGAGCGCAGGGTGACCGACGTCACGGCCGACTACTGCGGATTCGAGATTCCCGACGAGTTCATAGTGGGTTACGGACTCGATTATGCCCAGAAATACCGCAACCTTCCGTATATCGGAGTGATGAAGTTTGAGGAGGAAGACAGTTGAGGAGAAGTTACAGAGGATTAGGCATTTATATTGTCGTCATTCTTATAATTCTTGCTTTCTACTATTTCCTGTCCAAGGGAGCCGCAAACACCACTACCATCACCTATAGCAACTTCTGTGAGGCGATGGAAGACGAAGGCGTCCTGAGCGTGGAGATAAAGCAGAATTCCGACGCGCCTACCGGCGTTCTTTACGTGATACTGGCGTCGGACCCCGAGAGCACGTATAAGGTGGTCGTTCCCGATGTTACGGCCGTTCAGGAGTACATGGACTCCCTGGATTTCGAAGAGTACTATTTCGACGACGTGCCCGACGAGGGATGGCTTTCGGAGATGCTGCCGCTCTTGGTTGTGTTCGCGGTGGTGTTCATTTTCTTTATAATAATGAACAATCAGAATGCCGCGGCTTCATCCGGCGGATCGAGGATGATGAACTTCGGCAAGAGCCGTGCCCAGATGGTCAGCGAGGAGGACAATAAAATCACCTTCGCGGACGTGGCCGGACTCGAGGAGGAGAAGGAGGAGCTTACGGAGATCGTCGATTTCCTTAAGAGCCCCGATAAATATACGAAGATGGGCGCCAGGATTCCCAAGGGAATGCTTTTGGTGGGCCCTCCCGGAACGGGTAAGACGCTTCTGGCGAAGGCGGTGGCCGGTGAGGCCGGAGTGCCTTTCTTTACCATATCCGGATCGGATTTCGTGGAGATGTTCGTCGGCGTGGGTGCTT
>JAILAS010000095.1 GCA_024681495.1 Eubacterium sp.
GAATTTTGTCTCTGATGACCTGTCAAAGTTCTGCTGGCCATTTTCTGAAGGTTCGCCATCAGTGTATGATGAAACCTGGACTAAGCCATCTTCTGGGATCTCGCCCATAAACTCTTCGCCGGAATCTTTATAGACTGCTCCATTGTACATGACCATCGCAGGATAGTCGGAATCAGCAGACTCAGTAGTAAAGGATTCTTCTGTATCGACCGCTTCGCTGCCTTCTGTGACTTCAATTCCATCCGGTATGGCGCCATCAATTGTTGCTTCTCCCGTTTCATCCATAGATTCATAGTCTGGAGCCACGTGATTGTTTCTGATAACTATTCCGGCTACAACCAGGAGCAAAAGACCTGCAGCTGCAAGATAGTACCTACGGAAACGTGCTGTTTTGCTATGCTTTGAAACTGTTTTATCAGCGTCTTTTATGTACTTCGGATCAATGCCACCGATGGCATCTAACAAATCATGTTCGTTCATACAGTGAATCCTCCGTCTGCGAGATGTTTCTTAAGTTTTTCCCTCATCCTTAATAGAGTGGTCTTTACTTTGCTCTGTGTAAGAGAGTATTTTGCGCATATCTCTGATACGGAATCAAAGTACCAGTATCTTCTGACAAAAATGTTTCGTTGTTCATCAGAGCATGAGGCAAGGAAAATGTTTATGCACTCAGAAAGTTCTTTTGCATCAAATTCCTGTGAAACATCAGCAGTCCCAGGGATACATTCCTGCATCTCGTCAGTAAGGTCACAGTACAGGGCAGATCTCTTTTGTCTGTTCTCATGACGGAGTCTGTCTATGGCGAGATGTCTGACAATCTTTGCGACAAAAGAAAAAAGATATGTTCTTGGTTCATTCGGCGGTATAAGATTCCAGGTCTGGAGGTATGCATCATTTTCGCATTCTTCTGCTGTATCAATGTCTGATAACACATTTTGGGCTATCCGCTTTAGTTTGCTTCCGTATTTCCGAGATGTCTGCGATATGGCTGATTCATCTCTTGATAAGTAGAGCTCTACAATCTGTGAGTCATCCATGAAGATGATCCTCTCTTTCTTTTTAAGGCCTTCACTCTATATAGCGATATTAATGATAGCATAGTTACACATTTGGGAAAAATATTTCAAAAAAATTCGTTAGAAATCAAATCATTAATTTATGGGCTGTCAGTAGGTTATCGGTCGGACCGCCGTAAGTCTCGCTCGAGAATATCTAAATATATTTAACTAGTTGGAATTTTCGCCAATATGTAGTATCATTCTAATGTTGTATTATAGGTTGGAAACAGGCCAAACGACAGGCTAAACACCGGACCACACGAGGCCCGGTTAGGAGAATAAGTAACGAGGAGACGGACTTTGAAGAAGGGACTGGTAATGGAAGGCGGCGCCATGCGCGGGGTTTTTACCTGCGGGGTGGTGGATGTCTTCATGGAGAACGGAATTGAATTCGACGGAGCGGCAGGGATATCCGCAGGCGCCGTATTCGGGTGCAATGTGAAATCCCGACAGATCGGGCGCGGAGTCCGATACAATAAGAAATACGCAGGGGACCCGCGCTACTGCAGCGTTAGGTCGCTCATAAAGACGGGAGATCTCTACGGCGTGGAGTTTTGCTACCATACACTGCCGGAGAAGCTCGACCCGTTCGATACGGTGGCATTTGAGATGAATCCCATGGAGTTCTACGTGGGCGCCACCAATGCACGCACCGGTAAGCCGGTATTTCATAAGTGCACGGACGGCAAGGGTGAGGACCTCGAGTGGATGAGAGCTTCGGCTTCAATGCCGGTGGTATCGCGCGTGGTTAAGATCCGCGACCTGGAGCTTCTGGACGGAGGGATCGCCTGCCCGGTGCTCTACGAGTACCTGGAGAGCCTCGGCTACGATAGAAACGTAGTCATACTCACGCAGGCGAGGGGCTACAGGAAGAAGAAAAGCTCGATGCTCCCCCTTATAAAATTTGCAATGAAGAAGTATCCCGCCATAGCGAAAGGGATGGGCGAAAGGCACCTGGTTTATAACGCCCAGATGGATGAAATAGACGAGATGGAGGCGACGGGGCGGGCACTCGTCATAAGGCCGCCCGAGCCGCTCGGAATAGGCCGGACGGAGAGCAACCCCGACGAGCTGGAGCGCGTGTACCAAATGGGACGCGCAGAGGCGCTCAGGAGGCTCGACGAGGTGAGGGCCTACCTCGGATACGAGGTGGAGTCATGAGTGTGAATAGTGCCAGATTGCTGCTTATTGCGGTGTTTGTTGCCAGGGGTACGTCGTTCCTGTTCTCCAAGGTGCTGATGGAGGGGATGAGCCCCATGAGCATCCTGGCGGTCAGGTTCCTCATGGCATTCGCGATCCTCGCGGTGATTTTCCATAGGAGGCTTTTGGCCTGCGACAGGCGCAGCTTTCGCGGGGGCGTGATACTCGGCCTGCTCTACACCGTGTGCATGACCTTCGAGATGTACGGAATCAGGCTCATCGACACGGGCGTGGGCGCGCTCATAGAGAACATGGCGATCGTCCTGGTGCCGATATTCGCGGCCGTCATGACGAGGAGCCTCCCGCGGGCCGTTACGATGTTCTGCGCGGTGGTGGCCGTGGTCGGCGTGGGATTTCTTTCGATTACCCAGAGCCAAAGCGAAAATGGCGGGCTGGGAATAGTGTTGATAATTTTGGCCGCATTGACGTACGCGGTGTGTATAATGGCTACTGAGGCCGTGAGCCGGGACGCGGATCCCGTGAACATCGGAATCGTGCAACTGGGCGTCATGGGCGCGATCAGCCTGGTGGCCTCCGTGGGGATGGGCGACTTCGGACTGCCGCAGACCGGCCACCAATGGATAATGCTCCTCTTCCTGGTGCTTATCCCGAGCTGCTTCGGGTTCGCGTTCCAGCCCGTGGGGCAGAAGTACCTGCCCGCGGAGGAGGCTGCGGTGATTACGGTAATTAACCCTCTGACGGCCAGTATTATGGGGATCCTCGTGGCCGGCGAGGGCATGAGCATAAGCAAGGGCATCGGGTATGTCCTTATCATCTTTTCGCTCGCGCTCTACATGACCAGGGGACAATCCGCCGTGGAGAAGACGGAATAGATTCGGAATGGATGTATATCGAGGATAGGACGAAACGGGGATGGAGCGAACGCGGATGACGGCGGAATAGTCGCGGGAATCGGACGCTGACTTAACACAAGGTAGCAGGGAGGTAGACTATGAGAAATCACGAGGTTACGGAGAGGCAAAGGCTGCTTGACGCGAGTGGGGAAATCGCCGAGCCGGGCTGGGCGAGGAGCCAGGTCTGGGAGTACGACCGGCGTGACATAAAGGCGCCACGCTTTCGCATCAAGGAGTGGGACTACTACATGTTGGTCCATGACGGTGCGGGCGGGAGTTATGCGCTCGCGTTCACATTGTCGGACGACGGCTACGTGGGCCTGCAGTCGGTATCGCTCCTGGTTCTCGACGAGGAACATCCGTGGGAGCACACGGAGACGGTGCTGAACGTATTTCCCATGGGCAAGTTCGGGTTCCCGGCGAATTCGTCGGAGGGCGACCTGCACTACGAGGACAAGCGCCTTTCCCTCTCGTACGAGGTGCGCGCCGGCGAGCGCGCAATAGCCTGCGACTTCAGGGATTTCTTCGAGGGCAAGCCCCTTCACGCCGAGTTCGTGATGAAGCAGCCGCAGATGGACACCATGGTTATTGCGACCCCGTGGGATAAGAAGCATGCCTTCTACTACAATCAGAAGATAAACACCATGCCGGTCCGCGGGCAGGCGCAGTTCGACGGGGTTACGTATGAATTTACGGACGAGACGGATTACGCGACGCTCGACTGGGGGGCGGCGTGTGGACCTACGACAACACATGGTACTGGGGGAGCGGCAACGTGCGGCTGGACGGACACGACCTGGGGTTCAATATCGGCTACGGGTTCGGAAACACCTCTGCCGCGACCGAAAACGTTATCTTTTACGACGGCGTGGCGCACAAGCTCGACGAC
>JAILAS010000108.1 GCA_024681495.1 Eubacterium sp.
TCCGCATGCCCCGGCCTGTACACGTCCTTTATGGCCGAGTAATCGGAGGAATGCTGGTCGGAATTGGGGATGATAAGCGATATCGGCGTTCCGGTGGTCCTGCCCTCGAAGACACCCGAGAGGATCTCCACTTTGTCCGACTCCTTCCTGGGAGTGGAGAAGGGATCCTTTCCGGGCTTTCGTCTGTCGAGGTAAACCTGTATGGCCTCCTCGTCGAGGGGAAGGCCGGACGGGCAGCCGTCAACCACGGCGCCTATGGCCTTCCCGTGGGACTCGCCCCATGTCGTTACGGTGAAGTTTTTTCCGAATGATGATCCTGACATTGTTATCTCCTTATTGGGCGGGCTCTATACCCCGGCGTTCACCATCGTGACAATGCCCACTATCTCCGTGGCGAAATCTATCGCCAGGTCATAGGGGTAGTTGTGGCATCCGGCCGTGTGAAGCAGCCTGCAGCCGGTCAGCCTCGAGAACTCACACATGGCCCTGTGGTACGTGGACCCGAAGTTTCTGTCTCCCGCGATGGCCGTGATATACGACGAGTTGGCCCTGCAGAACTTAAGGTCCGGCTCGTAGTACGAGAACGGGATGAACTCGTTGTTTATGAAGTGTGCGAAGTTTCGTCTGTCCTTCGCCTTCTCCTCCCTGGACTTAACGGGCGCCCTCTCGTCGAGCTTGCCGATGGAAATGCCGAACTCCTTGGCCACCTGACGGTGCTCGCCGGCCTTGTTGAGCTCGTACATGTGCTTCACCCAGTCCTCTATGCCCGGATCGTAGTCCTTCGTGAGCATGAGCATGGGTGTCTCATATACTATAACATGTTTTACCCTGGAAACCACCCTCGCGAATGTTTCGAGCGCCACCATTCCTCCGGCGCTGTGTCCGACAATGATGAGGTCCTTCAGGTCGAGCTCCTCGATGAGCGCCACCGCATCGTCCGCCTGAGCCTTGATGTCGCAGTTGAGCTTGCCCGAGTAGCCGCTTCGCGAGTTACCGCGCCTGTCGTAGGTGATGATGTCGTAAAAGTTCGAAAGGAGCTCTAGGCTCTCATCGAAGTAGTCTCCATCCGCCACTGCGCCGTGGATCATCAGGATGTTCTGTCCCTTCCCCCTGCGCTGATAATATAGGTCGAATCCTTCTTCTCTCCTTAAATACATGTCTTTCTCCTGTCTATAGCAAAAAGTCCGCGAGAACGATGTTACTGACCTCCACCCCTTCGGGGGTTAACATAACTCTGCCCTCGCTCATGGCCAGAAGCCCGGCCGCCGAATACTTGTTTAAAACGTCTCCGTACACTCCGGACAAAGAGGCGTCGAACCTCTCCTCGAAGTCGTCCCTGGATATGCCCTGCGTCATCCTGAGGCCCAGGAACATGAATTCCTCCATCTCATCCTTACGGGTCAGCTCCGTCACATCGCACGGCGCCTCATCCCCGGCCTCAATGGCTTCCATATAGTCGTAAATATCGGAGCAGACAGTCCTGCGCTCATGATTAAAGAGCGAGGATGCGCCCAGGCCAAAGCCCAGGTAATCCCTGCCCGTCCAGTAGCCGATGTTGTGATAACACTCGAAGCCCTTTTTGGCGTAGTTGGAAAATTCGTACTGATGATAACCTCTGGATTCGAGGATCTCGCGGGCAAGAATGTCCATCGCCCTAACCTCCTCCTCCGAGGGGAGCAATGCGGTTTCGCCGCCGCACCTTCGCGTCTCGTCCTCTGCGCCGTACTTCTCGTAGAAGGGCGTGCCCTCCTCTACGATGAGGCTGTATGCGCTTATGTGATTGGGCCGAAGCGACGTGACCTTCATCAGGGTGTCCTGCCAGTCGGCAATGCTCTGCCCCGGCAGACCGCTCATGAGGTCGATGTTGATGTTATCGAAGCCGGTCCGCCTGCATAGGTCGTAGGTCTTAAGAAAACGCTCGAACGTGTGAATGCGCCCGAGGTGCTCGAGAAGCCTGTTGTCGGCGGATTGGAGGCCGATGCTCAGCCTGTTTATGCCGCTTCTCCTGTACAGCTTCAGGGCATCGGCCGTTACCGTGCCCGGATTCATCTCAATGGTGATCTCCGCGTCATCGGAGACGGGATAGTCGTGACGCACGACGTCCATGATGTCGCTTATGAGCCAGGGGTCGACGATGCTGGGCGTGCCTCCGCCGATGAAGACGGACTTCACGCTCCTGCCTGCCACGTCAGCCCTGTGCATGCGGAGCTCACCCTGGAGGGCCCTCACATATCTCTGTATGGTGGCCTCGTCCGACGGGAAGGAAAGGAAGTCGCAATAGGCGCACTTCCTGCGGCAAAACGGGATATGGATATAAAGTTCCAAGTCGTTATCTCTCACCGGGACACCTATTCTTCGTCCAGCTTCAGCACACTTAAGAACGCCTCCTGCGGTATCTCTACGCTACCGATCTGGCGCATCCTCTTCTTACCTTCCTTCTGCTTCTCCAAGAGCTTTTTCTTTCTGGAGATATCACCGCCGTAGCACTTCGCCAAAACGTCCTTTCGAACCGCCTTGACGGTCTCCCTGGCGATGACCTTGCCGCCGATGGCGGCCTGTATGGGAATCTCGAACAGATGCCTGGGAATCTCCTTCTTGAGCTTCTCGCACATCTTGCGGCCCCTCTCGTAGGCCGTGTCCGCGTGAACGATGAACGACAGGGCGTCCACCTCTTCCTTGTTCACCAGGATATCGAGCTTGACGAGCTGTGCCCTCTCGTATCCCTTCATCTCATAGTCCAAAGATGCGTATCCCCTGGAGCGGGACTTGAGCGCATCGAAGAAGTCGTAAATTATCTCGTTGAGGGGCATGACGTACTTGATAAGAGCCCTGGTCTGCTCTATGTACTCCATACTTATGTAAACCCCTCGCCTCTCCTGGCACAGGTCCATGATGGCGCCGATGAACTCGCTCTTTACCATGATCTGGGCGTCCACCACAGGCTCCTCCATGTACTCGATCTCGGAGGGATCGGGCATATTGGAGGGGTTGGTGAGCTCCACCACCTCGCCATTGGTCTTATATATCTTATATACCACGGAAGGCGCCGTGGTAACTAGGTCCAGGTCGTACTCGCGGTCGAGCCTCTCCTGGATTACCTCCAGATGAAGCAGCCCCAAAAAGCCCGCCCTGAATCCGAATCCGAGAGCAATGGATGTCTCCGGCTCGTACTGGAGGGCCGCATCGTTTAGCTGAAGCTTCTCGAGCGCGTCCCTCAGGTCAGGATACTTCGCAGAGTCCGCGGGGTAGAGTCCGCAGAACACCATGGGGTTGACCTTCTTATATCCGGGGAGCGCCTCGGCACAGGG
>JAILAS010000167.1 GCA_024681495.1 Eubacterium sp.
TCGCTGGGCGCGGTGAAGCTGGGCATGGACATATTGCTGAAGGATGAGAAGGTTTCGCTCGAGCGCATTACCGGCCACGGCGGTCTTTTCACCACGAAGGGCGTGGCTCAGAAGTACCTTTCGGCGGCCATGGATGCGCCCGTGACCGTGATGGATACGGCGTCGGAGGGCGGCCCCTGGGGCATGGCGCTTCTGGTGGCGTATATGATCGACGGCAAGAAGGAGGGGAGCCTGCAGGACTACCTTTCCAAGAGGGTTTTCGCCGGACTTGAGGGCACCACATTGCGAGCCGATGCGAGCGAGGTCGCAGGATTTGAAGCATTTGCAGATAGATACAGACAGGGGCTTGACATTGAGCGCTCTGCGATAGACAATATAGGTTAGATATAATTTTGGAGATATAGATGTTAGAGCAGTTAAAGCAGCAAGTTTATGAAGCCAACATGATGCTTCCCGAGTACGGACTGGTTACGTTCACATGGGGAAACGTCAGCGGTATTGACAGGGAGAGCGGGCTCTTCGCGATCAAGCCTTCGGGCGTTCCCTACGAGGATCTGCTTCCCGCCGATATGGTCATCGTCGACCTGGAGGGTAATAAGGTAGAGGGAAAGTATAATCCCTCGTCCGATACTGCCACTCACGTCGAGCTCTATAAGGCCTTTAAGGACATCGGGGGCGTGGTTCATACGCACTCCACCTATGCGACCAGCTGGGCGCAGAGCGGATTGTCCATCCCGTGCCTGGGTACCACCCACGCGGATTACTTCTATGGGGAAATCCCCTGCCTCAGATGCCTGAACGCGGACGAGATAGAGGAGGCCTATGAGGAGAACACCGGACACCTCATCGTAAACGAGTTCGCTTCGAGAAACATCGATCCCGAGGCTATGAAAGCTGTGCTCTGTAAGAACCATGGTCCTTTTACCTGGGGGAAGGACGCGTTCAAGGCGGTGGAGACATCGGTGGTTCTTGAGGAAGTGGCTAAGATGGCACACTTTACACGGATGATTAATCCGGACGTTTTGCCCGCGCCTCAGGAGCTTCAGGATAAGCACTACCTAAGAAAACACGGGAAGAATGCCTACTACGGGCAGGGAAATTGAGTTTTAGCCGAATAAGGCTTGGGGGTGGGGCTCTTAGGGCCCCACTATTTATTCCATAGAAAAACCGGAGGAAACATGCTTAAATTGGAAAATGTCTGTTTCGAGGCAGACGGCAATCAAATCTTGAAGGACATAAACCTCACCATCGAAGACAGGTTCGTGGCCATCACCGGCCCCAACGGCTCGGGAAAGTCCACGCTCATGAAGCTCATCATGGGACTCTACGAGCCCACGAGCGGTAAGATCATCTTCGATGGGACGGACATCACCCACATGCCGATAAACGAGAGGGCGAACCTGGGCATCAGCTACGCGTTCCAGCAGCCCGTCAGGTTCAAGGGCCTTAAGGTAAAGGACCTCATGGGCCTGGCCGGCAAGGAGCACATGAACCTGATCGAGGCGTGCGGCATCCTCAGCGAGGTGGGCCTGTGCGCGAAGGACTATCAGAACAGGGAGCTCAACGACACCCTTTCCGGCGGCGAGATGAAGAGAATCGAGATCGCCATGACCGCGGCCAGGGGATCCAAGCTTTCCCTCTTCGACGAGCCTGAGGCGGGCATTGACCTCTGGAGTTTCCAGAGCCTCATAAGGGTATTCAGGAAGCTCTACGACATGACATCCGGAACCATAGTTATCATCTCCCATCAGGAGAGGATACTGGACATCTCCGATAAGATCGTCTACCTCAAGGACGGCGAGGTCGTCAAGTACGACACGCGCGAGAACGTGATAGGCGACCTGCAGAAGGGCCTGCTCACCAACGCGGGCTGCGGAGTGCTGGACGGTAAATATTGCGACGATAATGAGCAGGAGGGCTAATGACCATGAATGAAATAGAGAAGGGACTGCTCAGAGAGGTGGCGGAGCTCGACGCTCTGCCCGTTGGAGCATACAATATCAGGGCTAACGGTGAGAGCGCGGGCAGGAATTCCAGCGCGAACATCGACATCGTTCCCAAGGACGATAAGCCCGGCATAGACATAATCATCAAGGACGGCACGAAGAACGAGAGCGTGCACATCCCCGTGGTAATCTCCGAGAGCGGGTTGAAGGACCTCGTGTACAACGACTTCATCATCGGCA
The DNA here is from genome assembly GCA_024681495.1 of Eubacterium sp. Taxonomy (GTDB): domain Bacteria; phylum Bacillota; class Clostridia; order Lachnospirales; family Lachnospiraceae; genus RUG14243. The sequence continues at coordinate 2,187 of JAILAS010000167.1, forward strand.
GGGACTGCGACGTGACCATCATCGCCGGCTGCGGCATAAACAACTGCGGCGACCAGGACTCCGGCCACGACGGCATCCACACCTTCCACGTGGGAGAGGGCTCGAAGGTCCGCTACATCGAGAAGCACTACGGCGAGGGCACCGGGGACGGCAAGCGCCTCATGAACCCGACCACCGAGGTGCACATGGAGAAGAATTCCACCATGGACATGACCATGTCTCAGATCGCCGGCATAGACGACACTCTGCGCGTGACCAGGGCCGATTTGGCCGAGGGCAGCAGCCTCACCATCCACGACAGCGTCATGACTACGGGCGACCAGAGCGCCGGGTCCGACATGAGGGTGGACCTGAACGGCGAGGGCTCGAGTGCCGACATCATCAGCCGCGGCGTGGCCAGGGATAACAGTAAGCAGAACGTGGTCATCGGCCTGTCCGGCAACGCGGCCTGTTCGGGGCACGCCGAGTGCGACTCCATCATCATGGACAACGGCGTCATCACGGCCACTCCCGAGCTCACCGCCACCAACGTGGACGCCTCCCTCATTCACGAGGCCGCCATCGGAAAGATCGCGGGCGAGCAGATGATGAAGCTCATGACGCTCGGACTCTCCGAGAAGGAGGCCGAGGAAATGATAATCAAGGGATTCCTGGGTTAAAAAATAGTGTATAATCGAAGCGGGCTTTTTGGGAGTCCGCTTCTTTAGTTTACATAAGACTAATCAATACAGGGGCGAAGGCCCCATAGCTTAAGAAAGGGGTGTATTATGAAAGAATTGACTACAGATATTTTGGTGATTGGAGGCGGTTCGTCGGGTCTGGCGGCGGCCTCGGAGGCGTCCGCGCGCGGCCTTAAGGTTATCGTCGCCGAGGCCGCCAATGCGGTGGGCGGAAATGGCCTCTTCCCCCGTGGCGTGTTCGCTGTGGGGAGTCCGATCCAGAAGAGGAAGCTCATCCTTCCGGATAAGGATCAGGTCTTCCGCGACTGCATGAACTACTCTCACTGGAAGATAGACGGCAGGATTATAAGGGCACTCATCGAGAAGAGTGGAGAGACCATCGAGTGGCTCATGGACAAGGGCGTGGAGTTCGTCGACGTCGTTCACCACATTCCCAACCAGACCCCCGAGGTGTACCACGTTACGGCGCCCGAGGTTAATGCGGGCCGCCATATCATCGCCACCCTGAAGAAGGAGTGCGAGGGACGCGGCGTGGAGATCTACACCGGCGCGCGCGGAAAGAGCCTCGTTATGGACGACGAGGGCAACGTGGCCGGCGGCATCATCGAGATGAAGGACGGTTCCGAGATGAAGGTCTCTGCGAAGAAGGTCATCATCTGCACCGGAGGCTTCGCCGGAAACGAGGAGATGATAGAGAAGTACTATCCCAACTACGACTCGTCGAAGGTCCCCGCGGGCCCCGGCATGCGCGGCATGGGAGACGGCATCAGGATGGCCATGGAGGCCGGCGCAGATATCGACGGTAACTTCACCATGGAGATCGCGGCGCCCAAGGTGCCCGGATTCAACACGCTCACCCTTCAGCTGGGCAAGCCCTACAACGTATGGCTGAATTCCTTCGGCATGCGCTTCGCGGACGAGGGAATCGTCTACAACTTCGCCATGGCGGCGAACGCCTGCCTGCGCCAGCCAGGCAAGATGATGTACGTCCTCTTCAACGAGGCCCTGCTCGAGCGTACCATAAAGGACGGCCCGGATTCCATCGAGGCCATCCATGTGACCAAAGAGGAGCAGGGGAAGCTCCGCGAGACTATAGACAGGGCAGCGGAGAAGGGTGTATTATGTAAATCGGAGACTCTGGAAGGAGTGGCTGAGTTCATGGGCGTGGCGCTCGAGGACCTCGAGGACGAGATCTGGGAGTACAATACCTTCTGCAGGG
>JAILAS010000175.1 GCA_024681495.1 Eubacterium sp.
TATCTGTGATTCTGCCCCCGGATAAGCTAAGCGTGCCACTGCGGGCCGTCACTCCGCCTCCGTACTTTTGAGATTCGTTTCCCGCAATATCCCCGTCCGAGATACTCAATGTGCAAGTGTCGCTATATATTCCGCCACCGCTTTCCACAGACGTATTTTCCGAAACTTCAGCACCGCTGACAGTCAATTCGCATGTGTAATATTGACCATAGGCATAAACTCCACCGCCGAGACACGCTGTATTTCCGGATATTTTTCCTCCCGACAAGGTAGCTATTGTTCTGTAGTGTACATACAGTCCTCCACCATCCGAGGCTTCATTATCGCTTATTTCCCCGCCTGTCATATTAAAGTAGCAAGCCTTTGCATCATTGTCGCAGTATACTCCTCCTCCCTTGGCGGCAGTATTTCCGGAAACGCTTCCGCCGGACATATTGATGGCCGAACCGGTTCCGCCATAGTTATATAAGTATATTCCTCCACCGTAGTATTTACTCACATTGTCGCAAACAGAGACTCCGGAGATATTTATAACAAGGCTTGTGCTACTCCCGGCATATCCGGATATTCCACCGCCATACTTAGCCGTATTGTTACTTATGACGCCACCGGATATATCCATTTGGACTGTGCAGGTACTTCCATAACACTGAGCAAGGACTCCTCCGCCTTTTTCGGTAGCGCTGTTTTCGACAATAGATCCGCCGTTTATGTATACACCGGTATAATTACTATCACAAACATACCAGCCAACGCCTCCTCCGCTTGAAGAACTGTTGCCGCTGATCGTGCCATCATCCATGACAAAAACAGCACCTTTGTCAACGAAGACTCCACCGCCATAACTTACCGCTTCGTTTCCGGATATCTCTCCCGCATGCAATGTGAATGTAGCCGGCTTCGTTATAACAACGCCTCCGCCCGAGCCGGTGGATGTGTTGTCACAAACAACTCCTCCATACATATCGAATGAGTAGCTGCCCGCATACACTCCGCCGCCTTCAGCGGAATCGTTGCCGGATATTTTTCCTCCATAAAGCGTCAGATAACCGTAACTGCAGATACCTCCGCCGTATTGTGACGAACTGTTTCCGGCGATATTGCCACCATACACATACAATGTGCCATTGCTGTAGATACCGCCGCCGGTAGAAGCTTTTCCGCCGATAATGGCTCCGCCTTCGAGCTCTACCGCAGAATAGCCCTCTTCACCACTCATGTCCTCCGTGGTGTAACCCGAGCCGGAACCCTGCGTGTACACAGTGTTTTCCGCGTTCAACCGGGAATCTATGATGCTGAGAGTCCCCCGGTTATCTATTACATTTCCTTCAGAAACACTATCCACTCCGGCCAGTCCCCGGTCGATGATGTACCCATTCAAATCCAGTGTGGCCGTGATACCGCTTGGAATCTGAAGACAGGTGTCCTCGGAGTCCGCCACGCAGTCCCCCGTGAGCTTTATGGCACCGCCGTTGTTCAGGGCATCTGACAGTTCATCCCAGGTGTCAACCGGGGTCACCGCAGAAAGCTCCAGGTAGTCCGTACTGTCTACCCCTCCGTAATTATCGTCATCCGAGGAGAAATACACCTCATAACCCGAGACGGAAACGCCCATGGCCGGAACGGCGACAATATTAGCGTCAAAAATATATTCTGTGACACCTATTCTGGCCGCGCCGGTAAGTTCACCATCTATAATCACAAAACAGTTTCCATAGATAATGGACACATTCTCCGCATCCCCGGCCGTGTCATAGTTCCCGTAAACCACGGGCTCGCCCGAAACGTGGAAGTATTTGCGGTTTGATACTCCGCCGCACGGCGTCCCCACGTTTCCGGTTATTACGCCTCCCGTCATATACACATTTCCGTCGTTGGTTACGCCACCGCCGGCATTGGTACCGGATCCGTTGTTTCCGACAATCGTTCCTCCCTGCAGATACAAGGTACCCTTATTCAATATTGCTCCGGCGTCCGCGCTGTATCCACCGGTAATCGCGCCGGTTTTTA
>JAILAS010000049.1 GCA_024681495.1 Eubacterium sp.
GGTACGTGCAGTTCGATCCGTTTATAAAGGATAGTCTCTATGAGGAGTCGGAAATCGACTTTGACAAGGGCTTCGCGGTCAGTGGATCGGATGAGGAAATTGCAGTAGTTACCATGGGAGTGTGGGCTCATAATCTTAAGAAGGCAAACATACCGGCGAAGGTCATAGACTGCTTTGCGCTGCCCGTGTGTGAGAGTGCTTTCTGCGAGGAAATAGCGAAGTGTAAGAAGATCGTAACGATAGAAGACGGAGTGAGCTACGGTGGACTGGGAAGTCTGGTTTTGGAGATTCTAAATGACCACAATATGACCATCCCCGTTAAGAGAATGGCCCTGGAGTTCAAGGATGGTTATCCTGAGGTGTTCTCAGACAGAGAGGCCGTGTTCGAGAGCGAGGGGCTCACTATGGACAGGCTCATGGCGGAGCTGAAAGGAGGGGAGGTCTGAGATGAACGATAAAACGTTTGGAAGTATTCCCGTAGAGGAGTACTATGAGAAGTCATATAGGATCCGTAAGCGATTCATTGAGATATTTTCGAAGCTGGGATTTGGGCATCTTACGACCGCTTTTTCAGAGACCGAGATAATGATTGCCCTCTTCGAGGGCGTGATGAGGTTTGATGAGAATCGCAAACCCATAGATAAATTCGTACTCAGCAAGGGACACGGAGCGGGAATGATCTATCCTATTCTCGAGGACATGGGGATATTCACTTCCGCGGAGATAGAGGATATGGTGAGAATCGGGGGTGACATAACAACTATAAGAGATTATGTCTATCCCGGTTTCGAGTTCTACGGCGGATCGCTGGGCATAGGTATCGGAATGGCAGCCGGATTGGCTCTGGGGCTTAAGCAGAACAGGCAGGACAGTATGGTTTACTGTCTGTGCGGCGATGCGGAGTGCTATGAGGGCTCCGTCTGGGAAGCCATGTTGTTCGCCGCCCATAACAGGTTGAACAATCTGGTGGTCATAGTCGACAGGAATTTCCTGGGCGTCTCGGACTTCACGGAGAACATGTGCGGGCTCGAGCCTTTCTCTGATAAATGGCTCAGCTGCAACTGGGACGTAGTAGAGGTGGACGGACATTCATACGAGGAGCTGCTCGAGGTGTTGAGTGATACGCACAGGAGGAAGTCGTCAGCACCCCTTTGCATCGTGGCCGATACCGTGAAGGGGAAGGGAATCGATGATATCAGCAACATTCCTCTTAAACACGGTTACATGCCTAAAGCCGGAGATGCCGAAGAGGCAATACGTAAATTGGAGCATTTGTAGATATGAGCGAAAAGAAAACGGATATCCTTCTGATTCATCCCAATGATCAGAAGGCCGTGTATGGAGATACAATTAAATACGTAGCCTGTGAGCCGCCGTACTGGTGTGCAGTGACAGCTCAGTACTGTCTCGATCGCGGTTATTCGGTGGAAGTGATGGATGCCGAGGCTGAGAATCTTTCTTTTGAACAGGTGGCCGAGCGCGCAAAAAAGTCTTCGCCGGTTCTGATAGGAATCTACGTCACGGGCACGAACCTGTCGGCTTCTACGCAGAAGATGCAGGGAGCTGATGAAACCTGCGCCGCGATTAAGAGGGTTTGTGATATTCCGGTATTTTTCTGGGGGCTTCATCCTTCGGCGCTTCCGGAGAGGACGCTGGAGGAAAACGATGCCGATTATGTGGTAACCGGAGAGGGATACGATACCGTTACGAATCTTATCCGCTATCACAGGGGTGACGGACTCGCCTTTAATAAGGAAAAGCTGCCGGGATTGTGTTACAGGGGAACGGAAAGGATAGAGCGCTTTGGCGTGGCGCCGCTTTTTGATCTCGAGGATGTACCCATGCCGGCATGGCAGTTGCTGCCCATGGAAAGGTACATGCCGCACAATTGGCATATAATGGGTGAGGACAGGCCGGAGGATGCGCGGGGCAGATACGCTGTGATTTCCGCGTCCGTCGGGTGCCCGTATAACTGTTCGTATTGTGCAATATCTGCGCTGTTTGGCACCAAGAAGCTTCGTTTCTGGAGCATTGACCGCGTGCTTGATGAGATTGATCGCCTGGTAAACGAATACAATATCAAATACATAAAGATTCTCGATGAGTGTTTCGTACTAAAGAAGGACTATGTGGCGGAGTTCTGCGACCGCCTGGCAGAGAGAAACTACGATCTAAACATGTGGGCATACGCCAGGGTGGACACGGTTGATCCCGAAATACTGGCAAAGCTCAAAAAGGCCGGTGTAAGATGGCTGGCATACGGAATAGAGAGCGCTGACGACGAGGTGCTTTCGGAGGTTTCCAAGTCTCAGTACAATGCGGATAAAACCAGGAGAGCCATGGCGTGGACCAAGGATGCGAACATCAATATTTTGGCCAATTTCATGTTCGGTCTTCCCGATGACACGGAAGAATCCATGGAAAAATCTCTCCGATTGTGCAGAGAGATAAATCCGGAGTGGATTAACTTCTATGTGACCATGCCCTATCCCGGATCTAAGGATTATTTCGATGCCGTAAAGGCCGGAAAAATAAAAAATGACAGGTGGATTGAATACGCCCAGTACAGTTATGACTGTATCCCGTCCGGCAGCAAATACCTCACGCCGAAGGAGGTGCTGGCGTACCGCGATTATGCATTTAATGCTTTTTTTGAGGACAATGACGAGTATTTTAATCTCATTAAAGATAAGTTCGGGCAGCAGTACGTGGATTCGATTAAGAATATGACCAAGGGCAGGCTCAGAAGGA
>JAILAS010000070.1 GCA_024681495.1 Eubacterium sp.
CAGTTGAAGAATATATAGATTACTATAATAACAAAAGAATTCAGGCAAAAACAAAATGGATGCCACCTGTACAATACAGGATAGCATCCATGTGTTCCGCCTAATTCATAAATATGTGTCCAGGATTCTGGGTACATATCAGATGTGCGGGGTTCGTTTTATATATATGATGTTATATTCATGCGATAGCTTCATTTACATAATGGTTTTATGTAAACCTATCCGTTTTACTCCTCGGAGCTGTCCTGCGCTTCCTGTACGGTCGCATAGTATTCCTCGGTAAGGAGGTAGAGGATGGTCTCCTCGTCGCCGGGCTTAACGAGCTCGATTCCGATGATCTCCTGCTCTCCGTCCTCGTCCTCGTTTACGAGGTTCGTCACGTACCAGTAGGAGCTGTCGCCGGTGCTGAGGTTATTGATAAGCACCACGAGGCGCTGGTTTCCGTCCTCGTCTGCTGCGGTAGCGTACATCTTCAGGTTGCAGAGATAGCAGCCCACCTCTCCGGTGGATTCGTCCTCATAGGCTACAGCCAGGACTGAAGTGTCACTGTCGAATACCCACTTGGATCCGTCGCTGCCGCAAACGTAGTTTCCGCTGATTCCAAACTCTTCCGTCGAGGTAATCTCTACGGCATTTCCGGAGGCGTCCGTCATGGTTACGGTCTCGGCATCCGAGGAAGCATCCGAAGAAGTGTCGGAACTTTCGGTCGATCCGCAAGCTGCGAGACCGAACATCATCGCTGCTGCGAGCATACTTGCAAAAATAATCTTTTTGGTCTTCATTGGTTCTCTCCTTAAAAAATACACATAAATACGAGTGGCCAAGCAGCCACTCGTATATATTATAATTATTCCGTTTAAAAATCAAGTCTGCGCGGGATTAACCGACATCTCTTTCGCTGTAGTTATGAGCATCCTCCAGCAACATATCCTGAACCTTCAGGAGTCTGGTCTGGGTACTACGCTCATTCTCGGAAAGCTTCATGGAGATGTAGCGAATGTTCTGCTGCGCCTCGGGGATGATTACATGCTCCAGAGCGTTTACACGCCTTCTGGTCTTCTCGATCTCCGCTGCCATCAGCTGACACGCCTTCTCCCTCTCTGCCAGTTTCATCATGTCGGGCAGAATATCCGCAAGGGATTTAACCGCTGCATCCAGGTCGCTGGATGTGAACGCAAAACCGTAGGCATAGATGTCATTGGCGTCCGCAGTACGGGTCTTTACCTCGAAGGTGGGCACGTCAACGCTCATTACGTTTCTCTGCTCAGCCTCGATATAAACCTCCTGCTTGGGTGCCATCAACGCCTCGTGAAGAATCTCCTCACTCATGCCGGCCTTGGCGATAACGAAGTTAGTGTTCGCGGCTTTGATGCCCTCTTCCACCTTCAGACGAAGCTCCATGTTCTCCCTTACGAGGTCCATGAACTGCCTCATCAGCTCGTCACGCTTGTCCTTCAGAAGTTTGTGTCCCTTGGTTGCCGTAGCCAGCTTCTTCTTAAGCCGGTTCAGCTCCATTCTGGTGGGATTTATCTGTTTGGCGGCCACTGTTTCGCCCCCTTTCTATCATGTGTCTGTCGGGAAGCGCCGGAGCCACGCGGGAATACCGCGGGCCCGGTCGACTGTCCGAGCGTAAAACTACTTGCCGTAGTACATTTCAATGAACTTCTCGTCTACACGCTTAAGCTCTGCCTTAGGCAGGATGGAAAGCAGCTTCCAACCGATGTTCATGGTCTCCTCGATGGTTCTGTCCGTCTCGAATCCCTGGTTGATGTACTGCTCCTCGAATGCGTCCGAGAACTTAGCGTATATAAGGTCTGTCTCAGAAAGGGCTGCCTCACCCAGGATGACCATAAGCTCCTTGGCCTCTTTACCCTGTGCATAGGCTGCGAACAACTGGTTCATAACGTTGGCGTGATCCGCACGGGTCTTGCCCTCACCGATACCCTTATCCTTCAGACGCGAAAGCGAAGGAAGAACGTCGATGGGCGGGTTCATACCCTTGCGGTAAAGCTCTCTGGAGAGGATAACCTGTCCCTCTGTGATGTATCCCGTAAGGTCAGGGATGGGATGGGTCTTATCATCCTCGGGCATGGTAAGGATAGGAATCATGGTGATGGAACCCTTCTTACCTCTCTGACGGCCTGCACGTTCGTACATCTGAGCAAGGTCAGTGTACATGTATCCGGGATAACCACGTCTGGAGGGAACCTCCTTACGAGCTGCGGAAATCTCACGAAGAGCGTCTGCGTAGTTCGTAATATCAGTGAGGATTACCAGTACGTGCATGTCCTTATCGAACGCGAGGTACTCAGCTGCCGTAAGTGCCATACGGGGCGTGGAAATACGCTCTACGGCCGGGTCGTCCGCAAGGTTTACGAACATTACGGTACGGTCGATAGCGCCGGTCTCCGTGAAGGACTCCACGAAGAAGTTCGCCTCCTCGAATGTGATACCCATTGCCGCGAAGACAACGGCGAACTTCTCATCTTTACCCAAAACCTTAGCCTGGCGGGCGATCTGCGCCGCGAGGTTGGCGTGGGGAAGACCCGAAGCCGAGAAGATAGGAAGCTTCTGTCCACGAACCAGAGTGTTCAGTCCGTCGATGGCGGAAACGCCGGTCTGGATGAACTCGTTAGGATAATCACGGGCCGCCGGGTTCATCGGCAGACCGTTTATGTCACGTCTGTCATCGGGAATGATCTGAGGACCGTCGTCGATAGCACGTCCCAGACCGTCGAATACACGGCCGAGCATGTCCTCTGATACTCCCAGCTCCATCGCGCGTCCAAGGAATCTTACCTTACTGTTGGAAAGGTTGATACCGGTGGAACTCTCGAAGAGCTGTACCAGTGCATCTGATCCGTCAATCTCCAGGACCCTGCACCTACGCGTTTCACCATTGACAAGCTCAATCTCGCCGATCTCGTCATAGGAAACGTCTTCTACACCTTTTACCAGCATCAGCGGGCCGCTGACTTCCTGGATTGTTCTATATTCTTTCGGCATTTATGCGTCCCCCTTCCGTAATACCTCGGCAATTTCATCATCGAGCTCCTTACCGATAGCGGTGTACTGCTCCTCGATGTCCTTTTCCTCGGTGTATTTGTATCGACCGATACGCTCTCTTACTTCGAGGTTGATAAGGCCGTTCAGGTTAGCGCCGTTGCCGAGCGCCTCTACGGACTTGTCGTAGTAGGAAAGTACCAGTTTCATCATCAGATACATCTTGCGAAGGGAAGAATAGGTATCCACTTCGTGGAAGGAGTTCTGGTTAAGGAAGTCCTCACGAATGGAGCGGGCTGCCTCCATCTTCAGGCGGTCGCCGGGAGAAAGGGCATCCATACCTACCATCTGCACGATCTCGTTGAGGTTCTCCTCGTCCTGAAGAAGGTTCATCATCGTCTGACGACCGTTCATCCAGTCCTCGGCAACCTCTGTATCGAACCACTTGCCCAGATCATCCAGATACAGAGAGTAACTGGTCAGCCAGTTAATGGCGGGGAAGTGACGCCTGTAAGCCAGGTTGGAATCAAGTGACCAGAACACCTTTACGATACGAAGGGTGGACTGGGATACGGGCTCGGAAATATCACCACCGGGAGGCGAAACGGCTCCGATAACGGAAAGTGCTCCGACTCTGCCGTCCTTGCCCTCGGCGATAACCTGTCCTGCGCGCTCGTAGAACTGAGCCAGACGGGAACCGAGGTATGCGGGGTAACCCTCCTCACCGGGCATCTCCTGCAGACGACCTGACATCTCTCGAAGAGCCTCGGCCCATCTGGATGTGGAGTCTGCCATGAGTGCTACGGAGTAGCCCATGTCACGGAAGTACTCTGCAATGGTGATACCGGTGTAGATAGAAGCCTCGCGGGCTGCCACCGGCATATCCGATGTGTTTGCAATAAGAACCGTTCTCTCCATCAGAGACTTGCCGGTCTTGGGATCGACGAGCTCGGGGAACTCGTTAAGAACGTCCGTCATCTCGTTACCACGCTCGCCGCAGCCGATGTAAACCACGATGTCTGCCTCGGCCCACTTAGCAAGCTGATGCTGGATAACCGTCTTACCTGAACCGAACGGTCCGGGAACGGCTGCCACACCGCCTTTGGCGATGGGGAAGAACATGTCGACTACTCGCTGACCCGTTACGAGAGGGGTCTTGGGAGGAATCTTCTTCTGATAGGGACGGCCCACACGAACCGGCCACTTCTGCATAAGCGTGAAGTCCTTATCCGTGCCGTCCTCGCAGGTGATGGTGTAAACCGTCTCTTCAACGGTGAAATCACCCGACTTGATGTCTTTAATCTTACCCTTAACTCCGTTGGGAACCATAATCTTATGGTCTACCACCTCGGTCTCCTGAACGGAGCCCACGAAGTCGCCTCCCTGTACCTCGTCGCCGACGGATACGGAAGGAACGAAGGTCCACTTGGTCTCTCTCTTAAGAGCGGGAACCTCTACGCCTCGAGCGAGGCTGTTGGAGCCCGTCTTCTGCATGATCGCATCCAGAGGTCTCTGAATACCGTCATATATGGACTGGATAAGTCCGGGTCCAAGCTCCACCGAAAGGGGAGCCTCGGTGGATTCCACCGGCTCGCCGGGCTTAAGTCCGGAGGTCTCCTCGTATACCTGAACGGAAGCCTGATCACCGTGCATCTCGATGACCTCTCCGATCAGACGCTGGTTGCTTACACGTACCACGTCATACATGTTGGCATCCCGCATTCCCTCGGCAATGACAAGGGGACCTGCTATTTTTAATATTGTACCTTTACTCATGTAAAATGCTCACCCACTTTCTATTGATTGCTGCCAAACAGAATATCTGATCCGATAGCCTGTTCTACCGATTTCTTGACTCCCTCAACGCCTGCGCCGGTGTTGTCGGAAATCCCCGGTATCAGGATGATGGACGGCAGCATCGTCTCCTTGTACTTATCGATCGTCTTTTGGATCTTCGCTGCCAATGATTCAGTTATGTAAACTACCGCAAACTCGTTCTGCGCCAGTCTGTCAAGCGTTTCCGACGCTTTATCCGGATCCGTCTCGGCAAAGGTTTCAAGTCCTATGGTCGCAAAACCGTATATGCTGTCGTAGTCGCCCATGACCGCTGCTTTATACATACGTTTTCCTTACCCTTTCCCGGATGGAATCCTCCGAAAGCGCATTCTGCTTTCCGGAAAGTATAATCCGAACCGTCTTAATCTCGTTCTCCCGGGCAATGGCGTAGGCCACCACCGGCCCGATGGAAAATGCGTTATACTTCTGCGGGCGAATGGTCTCGATAATCTGATCGTCACACCATCTCTCGAAGGCGCTGGCAGATTCGGCGAGAGCCGCGCCGCCGGCCGCATAATCCGTCTGCTCCAGGTAAGAATTGATAGCGTCCTCGCCGGATACCGCCGCCTGCGCGAGCCTCTCAATGCTGAGAGTATCACAGGGGGCCAATGCCCTGCGGATGAAATCCAGCGGCTTTCCGGTGCGCTGGCACCTTACCGCTATCTTTATGTCGGCTACAGCCACTGTGGACTCCGCGTACTTGCGAAGAATGTCCGCCTTGGACTCCTTGCCTGCAGCATATACCGCCTCGAGCGCTCCTCTGTCCACGATTATGTCGCACAGCTGTCCGTCCTGGGTGCGGGCGAATACCTCCGCCGCCTCCGAGGCCGTCTGCTGCATGTGACGGGGAAGGTCCAGCCAGCTCTTTTCCCTGACGATGTCAACCATCTTCTGGGGAGAAACGGCCGTGTCCTTATAGAACACCCTGGGGTGGTCCTCCTCGGTGTAGACCTGCTTGATAGCCGCCTTAAGGTTATGGTAGAGATCGGGGTAGGTCATAACGTCGAAGACGCTCATGTCCTCCACCAGGTCCGAAACCACTTCCCAGGTGCGCTCTCTCTCGCAGTTAAGCACCGCATCGGCATCGTTCTCGATGTCGCTGTAGCCCCAGCCCTTGTCGGCCAGAATCTTCAGCGCGTCGTCGTAGGACGAAGCTCCGATGAGCTGCTCCAAAACCGAAGAATTGAACAGATTGAGCTCCAAGGCTCTTATCCTCGCAACCGCATAGGTATAATCCAGATCACTCATGTTTTATCCCTCCTTATACGGCTGCCTGTTCCTCAAATATCACCGAATTGACTGCATCTACGAGATCGTCGTGCTTCTCATTGAACATGGCCCTGATGGAGCAGTTCTGCTCGATTCCGCCATATACCAGTATGAAGCCGCCGTCAATGGCCTTGGTCTCCTCGGAAAGCTTAAGGCTTCCGCCCGCTTCCGTTGCAATCTGCGCGATCTTCTGGGGGAAGCCTGCCGGCATCCTGCCCTTGTCCTTATCATTGAGGTAAACCACTCCGTCCTTGGCCTGGACGTTGGCCTTAAGCATCTTCTCAACCATGGAGAAGTAGGTGTCGATGTCATAACCGATTACCTTGTCATAAGCCTCGTCAATAACCTGGGAGATAGCCTCCTGCTTGGCCTTCAGCGCCGCCTGACGCTTCTGCATGTCGGCCGAGGATTTAGCGCGCTCATCGATGGTCTTTTGTTCGTTTTGTGCTTTCTTTGTTATATCACCGGCAATCTCATCGGCCTCGGCCTTGGCTACCCTCATAATCTCATCTGCCTCCTTGCGGGCGGCATCTGTGATGGACTGGGCTTCGCCGTTGGCTTCGCTGATGATCTCGTCTATGATCTTATCTAATCCTGCCATCTAAGCTTTCCTCCTTGTTTCAGTGTTTTTCTTACAATGTGGTATCGACTACACCTGAATACCGTTGATTGCAAGAATGGAAACAAGAAGTGCAAGGATAGCGTAGGTCTCAACCATTGCGGGGAAGATGATTGCCTTACCGAACTGATCCGGCTTCTTGGCGATGATGCCGATGGAAGCTGCGGAAGTCTTACCCTGGCACTTACCGGAGATGAGTCCGCAAACGCCGATGGGAAGGCAAGCTGCGAAGAGCATGAGACCGGTGTTAAGATCGATGCTTGCGAGGCTGCCGGAAAGAAGGCCGATCTTCGAGAGAAGAATGAAGCCTACCAGAAGTCCGTAAATACCCTGCGTACCGGGAAGAAGCTGAAGTACCAGACACTGTGCAAACTTGTTGGGGTCCTCAGTAACCACTCCGGCTGCTGCCTGACCTGCTGTTCCTACGCCGAATGCTGAACCGGCACCTGCGAGAAATACTGCTACCGCTGCACCTGCAACTGCCCAAAAAAGTCCTAATTCTGCCATGTTTTTAATCCTCCTTAATATCTACATACTTAGTATTTGCTCTGAAGGGAACAAAGGCCGTGCCTCCGCCCTCGTAAAATTTGTTAAAGAACTCAACATACTGAAGCCTGTTGGTATGTACGTATGCTCCAAGGATGTTGATAGCCATGTTCAGGAACGTTCCTATAAGGAAAATAATGATGAACAGGATGGTTCCTATTATGCCGCTTCCGAACATGGATCCAATCTGGTTGAATACCTGCGCGATAACTCCGGTGGCAAGTCCCAGGGCCAGAAGTCTGGAATATGAAAGAACATCCGACAGCCAGCTGGTAACTCCGTATACGGAATATGCACCCAGCGCAACCCTGAGGACAGGATTCTTGCTGCTTCTGTCTCCCATAAGGAGCAGACCCACCAGGCCGATGATGGTAAGCCACTTCGCGAACTGGTTAAGCGGATCGGGGAAGACAATCTGCGATCCCGCGATTCCCGCGAAGATGCTGGTAGGGATAAGCATGAGGATGAGTCCGATAAGGAACGCATACCACATAAGCACGTCACCTATAAAGCCGGGAATGTCATGCGCCTTAAGGAGCTGATAGCCCTTAATGCCCAAACCGGTAAACAGATGAATGATACCCACGAGCATACAGAACAGCAGAAGCTTCATCGGGTCGTCCAAAGGCTGGAACCATACTGCCAGATTCCAATTGGCCGCATCCGCATTGCCGCCCCAAACCCGGGCCACTACCTGAATCAAATCGCCGAAGTATCCTCCGAACATTACTCCCCAGAAAATCGTGGATATGCCGCAGAAGCCGAAGAGTTTCATCATCTTCCTTAGGCTCGGGCTCATCCTGGGGAACTTAAATAACAGAGCGAAGCAAACGATCGCCATTATGGCTCCGTACGCCGCATCCGAAAGCATCATGCCGAAGTAGAAAACGTAGAACATCGACATAATCGTGGTGGGATCGAGCTCATTGCGCTTGGGCAATGCATAACTGGAAACCACGCCTTCGAAGTTGCTCGAAAATGAATTGTTGCTCAAAAGTATCGGCATGTCTTCGTCTTCGGGAACTTCCGAGAACTCGAGGAGAACGTCATATTTCTCTTCGATGACAGACCGCACATGGTCACTGTACTTTTCAGGAACATATCCCTGAATAATCACCGTAGACCTGGACTGCAGTACCGAACCCAGAGCGTCGTACCTGTCTGCCCTCATCGTGTAGAAGTCGGACAATACCTTCAGGTCCTGTCTGGCATCGGCCTTGGAAGCAATCTTCTCCTTAAGCCCCTCGATTTCGGCGTTCAGCTTTTCCTGCTGGGCCCTGTAATCTTCAGCCATGGCCGCGGGCGTAAGATGAGGCGTGTTGGAAGGTCGGGCGAAGCCCTGAGTCCTTAACGCATCCTCTACCGCCTTTTCCTGAGCCTTAAGACAAAGCACGCTCACACAGGTCTGATTTCTGTCTACAGAAATGATGTTCACATCGGCGGCGATTTCCTCGCCCGCCTCTGCAATGGAAGCGTAGATCTCTTCGAGAGTATGCTCTCCGGGGAAAGCTCCTATTATAAGAGACGTCTTTTCGGTTCCTACGGTGTTCATGGGAACATCCAGATCCATCCAGGGGGCGAGGCCCTCAATCTGGGCGTCAATCCTGGTGATGTTTGCCTTATCCTCGGCGATCTGCTTGTTCCATCCAATGATGGTGCCGGCCGTTTCGTGCAGCTGGTTCTGGTCTGCGTTTACACGATCGTAGTAATCCCTGCCAATGAGGTCCTTACCCTCGAACATGTTCTTCTTTTCGGGAACATACTCGTTCAGGATCTCCAGGGCCTGATCAGCCTGATGCGCAGACTTCTCGTAGACCGACCGCTGGGACGAAGCGTCCTCTCTGGAAAATACATCATCTTCCTCTGTGGACGTTCCAATCTGGACCGTTCCCACAGCCTGCAGTGTTTTTAATATGGCATTCCGATCTTTTTTGAGCGCACAGATACTGAATTTTTGCATCTGCATTACTGCCATGTGTGCACCCCTCCTTTACTACTTATTATAAAGAAACTAAATTAACTTGGAGATTACGAGGTCGATTGCCTTGTCTTTCCTGGAAAGCGCCTGGCTCTTCATCGCATCCGTCTCCCCTTCCGCCTTGCGGACCTCTTCGGACACGTAAGCTTTACCGTCGGCGCTGCTCTTGTCCACTCCCTCTTTGGCCTCGGCACGGGCCTTCTGAGATGTCTCACTCTTAAGAGAGATAGCCTCTTCCTTCGCCTTCGCGACAATATCGGCCGCCTGAACTTTGGCATCCTCCACTATCTTCAGCGCTTTGGATTCGGCTTCTTTGACTTTTTCCATCGTCTCTGCTACCACTAAATAATCACCTCACTTAACGATATTTTAGTGACCCGCATCGGCCACAATAAAGTACTTATTTCTTGAGACTCTACCTAATTTTCCCAGTTTTCGTTATACGAAGGATATTATACAACAAATAGTTCAAACATTCAAACAAATATACGGAATTCTGTCAACTTATTCTAGAAATTGTCCACATTGCACTTTTACAAGTACATTGCATAAACACCCTCAAAAGAGTATCATAGTAGAATCTTCTATTATATTAAGAGTTCTTATAACTATTCGCGGAGGTTATTATGCCGGGGTATATATCACATTATTTGTATGGAGTAAGGGTCAGAAAGAGCTTAGAAGACGCGTCTTTGGCCCGCGTAATCGACGCACATCACCACGCGTATTCGCTGGGAATGCAGGGGCCGGACATCTTTTTCTACCACCCGCCCACCGTAATCGGGCCGTGGAGGAGCGCGGGTCCCGCCGCACATTCGAGCAAGCCGGGACTTTTTCTCATGAACCTGGCCGCATCTCTCAGACTGTTCGAGTACGGAACGAGGGAGAGGGATATCGGAATTGCTTACCTGGCGGGGTTTTTCGGCCACTACACGCTCGACCGGACGTGCCACCCCTTCGTGTATTACAGGTCCAAATCGAAGGACGAGGGGAGGAAGGGTTTCGGCCGGCATTGTCGGCTGGAGACCGACATCGACCACGTTTTTCTGGAGAGGGATAAGGGAATCCGCCCGTCGGAATTCGACGGCGCGGGGGTGATAAAGCTCTCGCCGCGCGAGGAGAAGGTCGTGGGGACGATGCTCCACTACGCCTACACCAAGAGCTACGCCAACGTGAAGGTCTCGGTGAAGGACGCCATATCGGCGGCGCGGTTCATCGCGCGCGGGCAGAATCTACTGAAGGACCCGCACGGGATCAAGCGGTACATTATGACCGTGGGCGAGGAGACGGTGCTGGGATACCACTTCATGTCGGGGATGGTGACGATGGACAGCGGGACCGACAAGGTCGATCCCTGCAACCTCCGGCACGACCGGTGGAGAAACCCCTGGGGCGAAGACGAGACGAACCCCGAGACCGGCGATAAGCGCGGGCGGGCCAGAAACGAGTCCTTCTTCGACCTGGTCGACATCGCACTCGATGCCTACGGCGAGCTTACCGACTACCTGGGCGGGCTGTGCACCGGGGCGAACCCGGTGGAGGACGTGCCGGACGACATCCGCGCGGGGTACTCGTACCTGACGGGGATGCCGGTTTAGAACCAAATAATTTCAGGCGGAACAAATTGCCGGCCAGGGGGGACCCGGGCCGGCTTTTATGTGAATGAATAATTATGTTAGTGCTGGGTTAAGGGCGTATCGGCGATGAGCCCGGCCCGGTATTGCGGAGTCACGAAGACTGACGCCGGTTTACATAATCCCGAACGTGGCCCTCGACGATGTTCATGAGGCGGGTGCGCGCCTCCAGCGGTGCCCACGCGATGTGCGGGGTGATGATCAGCTTTTCGCTGTCCTTTATATTAAAGAGGGGATTGGCCGGGTTCATCGGCTCCTCGCACAGGACGTCCAGGCCGGCGCCGGCTATCTCGCCGCTTTCGATCGCGGCCGCCAGATCGGGCTCGTTGACAATGGCGCCCCTCGCCACGTTTATGAAATACGCGGTGTTCTTCATCAGCGAGAACGCCTCGGCGTTCATCATGCCTATGGTGCGCTCGTCGGCCGGGGCGTGCACGGAAACCACGTCGCACCTGCCGAGGAATTCGGCGAAGTCATCCACGCGCTCGTACTGCTCCTCCCTGGCGGTGCCGCTGGTGGAATACCAGATGACGCGGGCGCCGAAGGCCTCCGCCACCTGGGCCACGCGCCTGCCGATGGCGCCGAGGCCGACGATTCCCCAGGTCTTGCCGTGGAGCTCCTCGATAATGCGGCCGTACCAGGTAAATCTGCGGCTCGCCGCATATCCTCCGCTCTTGACGAAGTCGTCGAAGGTGCGGAGCTTCTCGGCGAGGTAGAAATACAGCGCGAACGTGTGCTGCGCCACGTCCTCGGTGGAGTAGCCGGCGGCATTGTGCCACTCTATCCCGGCTTTCTCGAGCCAGGGCTTGTCCAGATTGTCGGACCCGGTGGCTGTGAGGCAGATGAGTTTGACGTTTTTGGCCCTGCCGAGCGTCGTCTCGTTCAGATGCACCTTATTTGCAATCACGACATCCGCGTCATGCACGCGCTCGGCCACCTGGTCGTCGACGGAGGCGTCGTAGTAAACCACCTCTCCATACTGCTCGAATGCCGAAAGATCGATGTCATCGCCCAGTGTCTTTCTCTCCAAAAATACAATCTTCATAGTCTTTCCTCTCTAAGTGCGCGTTTGCGGGTGTCAAGACTCGCTCGCGAGTCTTCCTTTGGCTCCAACGGGTCAAAAAAGGCGGCACAAAACTGCGCCGCCTCCATATCATTCGTGTTTATTCGTATACGATGTCGTCCGAATCAATCGTGACCGTATCGCCGGAAGAATCTCCGGAAGCGTCGCCGGAGGTCGTCTCCGTCTCCACCTCTGTGGTATCATCCTCGCTCGACTCGGTCTCGTAGAGGCCGTCGAACGATATCTTGTTCCATACTGACTCGACCCAGGTGAACTCTACTTCCTCCTGGTAGCCGGCGAACACTTCATCAAAGTAGGCTTCCTTCGCCTCTTCAACAAGCTCGTCGTACTTGTCGAGGGTAGCCTCCTCATCATACTCGCTGTCGAGTCTGATGATGTAGATGGTGTCATCAACAGTAATCGGGTCGGAAATCTCGCCCTCGGAAAGAGCGTCCGCAGCCTCGAGGACAGCGGAATCCATGCCGTCGTCGCCCTCGTTGTACGAATACTCGTCAACGGTGTAGCCGTAATCATCGGCAATGCTCTCGAAGAGGTCCTCCTCCTCGGCGTCTCCGCTGGCGGAAGTGTCTGTAGTAGTGCCGGCCGTGGTAGCCACCTCGGCCGCGAATGCGTCTCCGCTGGCAGTTACGGCGGTAACCTCGTCGTCGCTGTACTCTACGTAATTGCCATCGTCGTCGTAGTATCCGCCCAGGTCAATCTCGGCGTAGGTGAACGTGCGGCACGCTGCGTCCTCCATGGTGACGCCGCTGGTGTCGGCCTCCTCCTGGATGGCCTCCGTAACCCTGTCTGCGATGGTGCTGAGCCTTAAGTACTCCGCAACTATCTCCTCGGTAGCCGTCAGCTTCTCGATGGCAGTGTCGTTATTGTCCTCCATGAACTGAGCCGCCGCCTCATCGATAGCTGCAAGCTCATCATCGGTGAGCTCCACGCCGTAGTCGGCTGCGTGCTCCTCGAGTCGATACATCTGCTCAATCTCGGTGGCGACCTCTTCCTTAACGGTGTCACTCAGAAGCTCGGATCCGTCTCCGGACTCGCTGACATCCATGGTCCAGAAATCCTCGCCATAGAAATATGTATAGTAAGAATCATAGTAAACCTGCGTCAACTGTACGCAGAAGTTAGCAAAGCCATAGCTGATTTCCTTATCACCGTATGTGGCACACACGGTCTCGGGATCGGTAACGGTGCTGAATCCGCAACCCGTAAGGGACGACAGAAGCAGAGCGCCCGTAAGAACGGCTCCGGTCATCCTGGAAATAAAACGTTTCATCTTAACAATTCCTCCGAATATTCTACTTCGTATCCGTGCTGAAGCGCCTCCAACTGCGCACACAGACACTTCGATATTATAATGCTTTTACTCCTCAGGTGCAACATCCAAAATCTTTTCGCGCATCTCCTCGAAGAGAGCAATCAAATTGTCGAGGAATGTCACTTCGTCGATGTCCTTTTCGCTTATATACTCGAACCTCGGCTCCGGATTGGGGATGAAATAGAGCTTCTTGGGATAGGCGGCCAGAAACTCCATCATCTTAGGCGCATTGATGGACGCCTGGGCGAATACATCCAGTCTCGTCTTGCTGAGGTCGCCCGAGATAGACGTTATATAGACCCTGTGGGCCGCGGCCTTCATCTCAGCCGCCCTCATGAGCACCTGTACCGACTTGGGCGGATTGCCGAACCTGTCGGTGAGTTCCGCCTCCATATCCTCCCTGTCCTTTCGGTCCTCAATGCGGGATATCCTCTTATACATATCCAGCTTCCTGAACTCGTCGGAGATGTAGCTCTCGGGAATGTAGGCGTCGATATTTATCTCAATGACCGTATCGTAAGAGGGCGTCGTAGCGATACCCTTCTTATTTTTTACGGCCTCATTTAACATTTTGCAATACAGGTCGTAACCTACCGCCTGCATGTTGCCGCTCTGGCTCTTGCCCAGGAGGTTTCCCGCGCCCCTGATCTCCAGATCGCGCATCGCGATGCGCAACCCGCTGCCGAGAGCGGAGAACTCGCGGATGGCGCCGAGGCGCTTTTCAGCCACCTCCTTAAGGAGCTTATCCTTCTTATACATAAGGAAGGCGTACGCCAGTCTGTCGCTTCGACCCACGCGTCCCCTCAGCTGATAGAGCTGGGAGAGGCCCATCTTGTCAGCCTCCTCTATGATGATCGTATTAACGTTAGAAATATCAAGCCCTGTTTCAACAATCGTCGTGGACACCAGAATATCAATCTCTCCCTTGATGAAGTCATACATGATATCCTCGAGTTCGGTCTCTCTCATCTGGCCATGCGCATAGGCCACGCGGGCGTTGGGAACGAGCTGCTCCACGGCACGCGCCTTGTCGGCAATCCGGTCGACGTGATTGTACACGTAGAAGACCTGTCCCCCGCGGCGGAGCTCCCTCTCGAGAGCCTCCCTTACGACCTCGGGATCCATCTCTGTGACGAAGGTCTGCACGGGCCTGCGGGCTCCGGGCGCCTCCTCGAGTATGCTCATGTCCCTTATTCCGATAAGGCTCATGTGGAGAGTCCTGGGAATGGGCGTAGCAGTGAGCGAGAGCACGTCCACATCGTTCTTGAGCTTCTTTATCTTTTCCTTATGGCCTACGCCGAAGCGCTGCTCCTCGTCAATGATGAGGAGACCAAGGTCCTTAAAGCTGATGTCGGACGAAAGGAGCCTGTGAGTTCCGATAACTATGTCCACGGCGCCCTTCTTAAGATCGGCGACGGTGTGAGTCTGCTCCGATCGGCTCCGGAATCTGCACAGAAGATCTACCCTGACGGGGTATCCCTTCATGCGCGACGCGAAGGTCTCATAGTGCTGCTGGGCTAGGATCGTGGTGGGAACAAGATACGCCACCTGCTTCCCCTCCTGCACGGCCTTAAACGCAGCCCTTATGGCTACCTCGGTCTTTCCGAATCCGACGTCTCCGCACAGGAGCCTGTCCATAATGCCGTCGCTCTCCATGTCCTGCTTCACGGCGGCGATGGCCGCGAGCTGATCGCCGGTCTCCTCGTACGGGAACGCCTCCTCGAACTCCTTCTGCCATATGGTATCGGGTCCGTACACGAATCCGCTCTGCTCCTGTCTCGTGGCATACAGTTCCACGAGGTCGGTAGCAATTTCGTCGACGGAGGATTTAACCTTCGCCTTCGTCTTCTTCCAGGCTCCACCCGTAAGCGAATTGAGCTTGGGATGAGTTCCCTCGGCACCCGAATACTTCTGAATGAGGTCGAGCTGGGTGACCTGTACAAACAGCACTCCGCCCTTGGCGTATTCGAGCTTCAGGAAGTCCCTGACGGTACCCTCCACCCTTATCTGTTCGATTCCGCGATAGATACCCATTCCATGATTCTCATGAACCACGTAGTCTCCGACGTGGAGATCGGAGAAGGACGAGATAGTCTCGCCATCATACGTCTTCTTACGGCGGCGCTTCTTCCTCTTTTCAAAGAGGTCTCCGTCGGTTATGATAACGAACTCGGCCTCGGGGAACTCACACCCGGCTCCGGGACGCCCACTGGTCAGCATGACCTCTCCGGGCTTGATTTCATGATTTAAATCCTGAGTATAGAAACTGTTTAAACCCTCTTGCGAAAACTCATAGGCGAATCTTTCGGCTCTTGATTTAGAGGCACTTACCAGTAAAACTGCGGCTTTGCGGCGCTTATACTTTTTTAAATCATCAATTAATAGTCCAAAGTTATCGTGATAGTTTCGAGTGTCTACAGCTTTGATATGGTAGTTGTTTCCCTCTGTCACCGAAGCGAAAACGCTATCATCGGGGGATAGAATAACGACGGGGAACCGGCTTATCATCTCCGTGATTTCATCGGTTCCAAACACCTTTACGACGTTGTCCTCGCCCCTGTGCTCACGGCTGCTGACGATCTCCTGTTCCACCTCGGCACATTTATTAACGCAATCTTTAACATTGTCGACAATCACAAGTGTTTCCGAGGGATCGAAGTAGGAGAAGAACGAGCACTCGCCCTCTCCGCCGGCGCTCTCCTGGGGATGAATCTCGACGGATCCGATTTCCTCTATGGTCCTCTGAGACTCAGGATCTATCGAGCGCACGGATTCGACATCGTCTCCGAAGAACTCGATTCGATAAGCTACCTCCTCCGAAAGGGGATAGATATCCACAATGCCTCCGCGGATAGCGAACTCTCCGGGCACCTCCACCTGATAATTTCGCTCATATCCTATGGAAGCGAGCCTGTCCTCGAGCTCTGACATATCAATGACATCCCCCTCGGATATCCTGAATATGTCCTTAACCATCCTGTCATACGCAGGAATAGCATCCATAAAAGAGTCCGGCGTGGTGAACACGGCGATATCCTTGCCCTCGACCAGGTGCTTATAAGCGGCAGCCCTCTGCCAGGCGATCTCATCGCCGTGGACGTCGGCCCCATGAAAGAGCAGGTCTCTGGCAGGATAGAACACTCCGTCCCCTCCATAGAATTGATACAGATGCATTATCTCACGGCACTTATTCTCGTGAGCGTTCACGTATATAGCGAACTTCTTCTCCTCGCACAGGAGAGCTGCCACGATCTTTTTTTGCGCCTCAATACAGCCGGAAATTTGGTAATATCCCGGTTTCTTAATTGATTCCTTAATTTCTTTGATAGCCTTCAAACGCGTCAAAGGCTCAAAAGCTTTTTTCATTTCTTCATCTCTCCCGAAGGCTTTTTCTTCTTGTTGAAGCGATTCATCGCTTCATCAAATTTACCTTCAACTATTAACTCAACGGCCTTCGCAGCCGCCTCCTGACCCTGACGGACGAGTTTCTCCTCCTCTCCGCGCGGACGCGAGAGGACATAGTTTATCTGATCGAAGTTCTCCGGTCTCTTCCCTACGCCAACGCGTATCCGGATAAACTCCTGCGTGCCCAGGCACGAGATAATACTCTTCATTCCGTTGTGACCGCCCGCGCTTCCCTTAGCGCGAATGCGGATGTCGCCTGCCTCAAGATCCAAGTCGTCGTAGATAACAATGAGATGAGTGTTCACATCGACACCGTAGTACTTCGCCAACGGCGCAATGCTCCTGCCGCTTTCATTCATATATGTCATGGGTTTCAGCGCGATGACCTTTTCCGAGCCAATCATCCCCTTGCCGTACATGCCGCTGAACTTCCTGCCATTGCCGGCCTGCGGGATGTGATGTTCCTCTATAATCATGTCGAGGGTATCGAAACCCATGTTATGTCTGGTATGGGCATACTTATCACCCGGATTCCCGAGCCCCGCTATAAGCCACATGTCTGAACTGTCATTTTTCTGACCCTTACCAAATAGTTTAAGCATTACTTATTTTCCTTCTCTTTTGGCGAGCATATCCTCCGCCATGGCCAAATGCTCCCTGTCGTTAACTCCAAAAATCTCAGACAGGTCGTCTATTACGTAGGCCCCGGCTTTGCCGCCCTTCTTCATTATGATTTCCAATGTGTCGGGCAGATAGTACTCGCCCTGGGCATTGTCGTTATTCAGCAGGCCCAGAGACTCCTTAAGCGCCTTTGCCTCGAACACATATATACCCGAATTTATTTCTTTAATCTTCTTTTCGTTTTCCGAAGCATCCTTGTCTTCTACGCTTCTTACGAAGGCTCCATCGTCATCTCTGACGATCCTGCCATAGCCCGAGGGATCATCGACCATGGCGGAAAGCACCGTCACTCCGTTCCCCTGACTGCGGTGAAACTCCACCGCCTTCCCGAGCGTCTGCGCTCTTACCAGGGGTGTATCTCCGCACAGGATCATCACATCGCCTTCTGTTCCGATATAATCTTCCGCGCAACGCACAGCATGCCCCGTGCCCAGCTGCTCCTCCTGGTACACGAAGCTGATACCGTCCCCGGCGAGGGCCTCTTCGACCTTCTCCCTTCCATATCCTACCACAAAACAGACGCTTTCGGCACCGGTTTTCATCGCCTCGTCGCCCACTCTTTTGGCCATGGGGACACCGCCCACACAGTGTAAGACCTTAGGAAGGTCGGACTTCATTCTGGTCCCTTTACCGGCGGCCAGTATTACGGCTTTAAGATTACTCATTATAACTCCTCTCCTTTTCCCTAAAAAAGGGCATAGTTCTAGCCCGGACACTAATGTCCAGGTGGTATTATACACGTTTTCCGGAGCTTTGAACAACCCCTGTGCCTTATTGTGTTTTCAATCTCAACTTTCAGGTTCCTATGCCTATTATGTTATGTCTACTGTCTATTCTGCTGCCTGAGCGTACTCCGTATTGTACTTATTGAGAATCATGTCCTGAATCGTCACGCGTGTAGATGATTTAATGGGATGTGCTATGTCCTTATACTCCCCATCGGGTGTCTGACGACTGGGCATTGCGATGAACATCCCTTTCTCACCCTCGATCACCTTGATGTCATGCACAACGAACTCATCATCGATGGTGATGGACGCAACTGCACGCATCTTACCTTCCTTGTCAACCTTACGCATTCTAACATCAGTAATGTTCATATACGGGTTCCTCCTGTGTATCCTATAGTACTCGAGATACTACAGCAATATTTAGTTACTTCACAATTATATCATATTTTCTAACTCTTAGGCATTTTTTTGCAAATGTATGAAAGATTCGAAAATTATCATCTAGGATTGCATTACTCCGAAATGAGTCTTATACTAAAACAGCTATTAGAAAGGAAGGAAAATTATGTATCAGGTCTCTTTTGACAAGCCCATTCACGTGCATTTCATAGGCATTGGCGGCATAAGCATGAGTGCCCTTGCCCACATACTTTTAAACCGCGGTTTCACCATCTCCGGTTCGGACTCCCACGAGTCCCCCATTACCGACGAGCTCGAGGCCGCAGGAATGAAGATTTCCTATCCGCAGAGCGCGGACAACATCACCGACGATATCGACCTGGTGGTCTACACCGCCGCCATATCGGAGGACAATCCCGAGCTAATCGCAGCCAGGGAATCCCGCGCCGCTCTCCTCACCAGGGCAGAGCTCCTCGGCGAAATCATGGATAACTACTCCAGGTCCATCGCCGTGGCCGGCACACACGGAAAGACCACGACCACATCGATGGTCTCCCACATCCTGATGAGCGCCGAGGCCGACCCCACGGTCACCGTCGGCGGAATACTCCATTCAATAGGTGGAAACTATCGCATCGGCGCCTCAGACGTATTCCTCGCCGAG
>JAILAS010000077.1 GCA_024681495.1 Eubacterium sp.
CGTCCCAGTAGGTGTTGGTATAACTCGAGAAATAGTCGTAGAAGTTCTGCCACTCGTCGTCCTCATCCTCGGGATAGAGAACGCTCGAGATGTCCGTAACTATATCCGTGTATCCGAGAGCCGTCTCGAGGCTCTTCTCGAGGAGGTCCTCCGTAGAAGTATGGGAGATGCCGTTGTGTGTAGCACTGACAAAGACACCGTTCTCAATAAACGACAGGCAACCCCTCTCGGCGTCCATATCCCCCTCGTAAATCGACACGTTGGTAAACCCGGCCTTTTTAAGCGCCTTGGCAACGACAGCGGGACTCTGCGATCCGATGTAGGCCGACTGAATCTCGTAATCGGGCAGGATGCCGGTGAAGAACTCGTAGTCCTCGGCAAGGCTCTCCTCGAGCGTGGAACCCTCTCCGGCCACCGCGCATATGCCGGCTTCTCCGTCGATCTCCCTAAGGAGCCTGAACGCATAGTCGAAGGAGTCATCGTCGACGTCTCCCTTGACAGAATCGTTTACAGCCCGCGTAACGTAGCAGGTGGGAAGCGAATCGTTGGCCGTAGCCACCGATGTAATACCCGGCCATATCAGGTCGCGGCTCATGACGATCCAATCCCTGGCGTACAGCCCGTTAAGCTGCTCGTAGTTCTCGGAAAGCCCCGTGGGGAAGTTGACGAACGACAGGCACTGCGCGTTGACGGTGCTGTAGAGCTGGTAGTCGCTCACCTCATACTCCATGGCGCTAATAAGTCCGAGCCCGATCTGGCTCTCCATGTAGTCGGCATTGACGCAGAACACGGTGCTGTCCGCGCCCGTGGCACTCCATATGATGGGCGGTATCCTCTCGTTGTTAAACGTGGGGTCTGCGTCCTGTGTCTCGTCCTCCTCTTCGGTGTCCCCGGACTCGCTCTCGTCCTCGGATTCCTCCCCATCTTCCTCTGTGATGATACCGTCCTCGATGTTGTACTGCTCGAGGGTCTCATCGTCCATCAGTCCAACCATGTACCGGGTGACTCCCGACGATAGGTCATACCATGTGACGGACAAATCGAGGTCGAGGTTCTCCTCTTCCTCCTCGGTCTCCGCATCGTAAACAGTCTCACCTCCGAGAAGGAATCCCTCGAAGAGCCACTGCCCCGTTATGTCAACCGACGTGCGGCGGATTTTATTGATTCCCAGCAGTCTTCTGAGTTTCTTCTGGGAATTGATGAAGTTGTTACTGGGCATTCCGTTAAATATCATGTCGGCTCCGGACTCTGCCAGGGCCGCAAGCTTCTGCACCTCGCCTGTGGTGTCGATGTATCGTCCGTCAATCACGATGAACTGAGGAATCGACTCGAGCTCGGGAATATCGTCGAGACTCGAGTACGTGAAGAATCCCTTGCGGTTATACCTGCACCACTCCTCGACCATAAGGCCGGCTTCCTCGCTCTTTCCGACGTAGATGAGATACTCTCCGTCCCCGTAGGAAGCAACGTCCCCGGATTCTTCCACCTGATAGGCATCGGAGCTCTCGAGCCCGATGTTCTCTCCATCCATTCCGGTGTATTCATTTTCCATGTAGTTAGTCAAAACCGCCTTGGCCGTGCCCGAGAACATGACCAAAAAGAAAACCGCAAACATTACCACAGACATGGTGAAAAAATTTCTCAGAGATATCTTCATCCTAAAAACTCCTAACTCCTGTTTCTTAGTTAAAACCGTAATCCACAACCAGGTTGTAGACGCTGTTGATGTTTTGATCCACCCTGTAGCAGACGAACTCGTCGTCCTCGTAGTAGAGGGTGACCGCATTGGGATAGGTCTGCTTAAAGCTCTCCATCCAGTAGTACATCTTGGACATCACTATCCATCTGTTCTGTCCCTGATAGCACGATGTACCGCTGCTGCCCGGGAGCGGAAGCCCCGCCGCCGACGCGGATATACTCTGTCCGCTGTCCTCGTAGGACTTATAGTAGTCTATAGGCACCTTCTCGATAAACACGAAGAATGTGGCCGTGGGGATGTAAAGCGTGGACCCCCGCCCTATTCTCTGGTTGTACTCGAGCAGGTCTATTACCTCGAAGTGGTAGCCATATCCCTCTTCCATACGGGACTCGTCAAGCGCGGACACAATAGTCCACGAATAGTTCTTAGTGTTGTTGCGGATACTCTCCTGACAGATTATGGCTCCGTTGGTCTGGCTGGTGTCGGTAATGTACGGCTCGGGGTAAAGCCCCAGCACAATGCTGAAGAAGTACGCAAACGCCAGCGTGCCCGTCAGGCCCACGACTCTCATGGGTATGCGGGTGGGAATAAATCCCATGACCAGGTACAATGCGCCGTCCACGACCAGCGGGACCGCATAGCAGGCCACATAGACCATGAAAATGCATATTCTGTAGTTCTCCATGAGCACCGGAAGTCCCAGCTCACCCGCGCAGAACATGAGGGCTATCACAAACACCCCTATGGCGACGGTCATCATGAGCCGGCCGTAGTCCCTGTTCCCGAAGGATATCAGAACGCCGAGCCCGAAGCAGGCCGCCAAAAACCACCAGAAATAAACCGTCTGATATTTTCCGGCCAGGTATCCGTCCGGATTTATGCAGGTCTCGTCAAATCTGAGCTGGAGAGCCGCATCAAACATAACCTGAAATGCGTTCCACCTGGTAGGTATGCTCGATATGAACGATGCCGCCTTATCGAACAGGGAATCGTTATCCTCCGGCAAATACGCCGCGTCTCCGCTCGAGTCTCCGGACGCGTCGCCGCTGGCGGTCTCACCCGCGAACTCGGCCAAAGCCTCCATGTCAATCAGGTCGCCTCCGGCCAGATATGCCTCAGCATACTCCTCACCGTATTCGTATTCGTAGTAGTCAGCCAGGGCCTGACTCACCACTCCGTTCTCTTCCTCGTAGTCCATCTCGGCCTCGACGTAAAGGGCAATAACCTCCTCATCGAGCTCGCGGTCCTCGTCGGAGAGATCGTCCTGCTGAAGCTCCCCGGTAATCCTCTCCATCTCGGTCAGCCTGACATACAGGGCCGCCGCCTCGACGGCCTCGTATTCAGCCGCGTTTTCGTCATCCTCTTCCTCTTCTTCGGCCTCCACCACCTCGACGGTGGGGTCGTCCACTCCCATTACGGAGAGCGCCCAGTAGAGAGAGCCCTGCAGCGGCTTTCCGGCCGCAAATGCGATAACCATGGGGTATAACGCAAAAAACAAGGCCAGTATCCCCGCCTTGAAAAGAGGCATGAAATACCCCCTGCGAAAAACCTCATAAAAACCGGTTATAACCACTCCCACGCACAGCGCCGCAGCGAAAAACGTCACGTAGAAGTGGGCGCTTATCGTCATGGACAGAGACGCCGCAAACAGCAGAAGATTTCCCCTGACGGAATTCATCTTCCAGAGTCCGGAAGCGAGGCGCGTAACAACTGTGCCGGGATTGAACCTCTCCCTGAAGGGAAGCTTTTCCTTGCGGACAGAGGCTTCTTCGGTTTTCTTATCAGTATCAGCTCCCGAATCCACGGATTTCTTCTTCCTGCGAAGAAGACTCAGGATCTTCAGGGGCTTCTTTTCTTTAGCCTTATTCCTCTTCCTTAGGGCCTTTATGCCCATCAGCAAAAAGTACAGCGTGGGGAAAAGGAATATCATGCCAAACTCCTGCGGGAGAGCCGACAGGAATCTCCAGTGTGAACTCTCGGTCCACAACTCAATGTTGACATACAATAACGGCCCAACAAACGCGAGATATCTGCTCTTAAAGACCGCCTGCAAAAACCACGTGCCCATAAGCACCACGGCGATATACTGAACCAGAGCAAAATGCCTGAGCAAAACCGCCACCGGAAAGCCAAACATCACGTTCATATAATAGATAACGCAATGAAAGCCCATGGGATAGATACCGGCCACGTACATGTCATTATACGACAATGCGTTTATCCACCAGTTATGAACAAGCTCGTCGGAAGCTATATAACCATAGTCAACCTGCTGCTGTGCCCCCATAGCATAGACGGCCAGCGCAACAATTCCACCTGTGAGCACCCACTCCGGCAGATGCTTTATCACACAGTTCCAGAACCACAGGATACACCACTTAACTGCGGACTTTATGGCCCCGCGTAT
>JAILAS010000079.1 GCA_024681495.1 Eubacterium sp.
TATCTGGAAGAAGAAAAGGATAGATATGAATAATTCAAAATGCCGCTCCTGGTACGAGGGCGATCCGATTTTAGAAGAATACCATGACCATGAATGGTGTAAGATCAATCACGATGACCGGTTTCAATTTGAAATGCTTTGCCTGGAAGGGGCCAGCGTTGGATTGTCGTGGAAGACCATCATGCATAAGAGGCAGGCTTACAGGGAAGCGTTTTATAATTTTGATATCGATAAGTGTGCGGCCATGACGGATGATGAATTGGAAAAACAGATGGAAAACGCCGGACTGATTCGAAATCGCGGAAAGATTTTCAGTGTTCGAAGTAATGCACAGGCTGTTTTGAAGATTCAAAAAGAGTACGGGAGCTTTGACAGGTATCTATGGAGCTTTACAGACGGCAAACAGATTGACGGACACTGGAAGGAACTGTCTCAGATACCTACCGTGTCAGAGGTGTCGGTTAAGATGAGCAAAGATATGAAAAAAAGAGGAATTGGATATGTGGGACCGGTCATAACATATTCCTTTTTGCAGTCTGTTGGCATTGTGAATGACCATCTGGAGGACTGCTGTTACAGAGGACAATGAAACGAAAATGTTGTTTACAATGAACCTTTAGCAGGATACTTTGTTATAATGGACAAAAATTATGAAGATAATTCCATTGTTGCGAACAGAGGTTGACATAAATGATGATTATAAACGAGATTAAGGAACTGGCCAAAGAGGCCGGACAGATATTGCTGGCAGCCAAAAATCCCAAGATAATGGAGAAGTCGGGGCACGCGAATTTCTGTACCGAGACGGACGAAAAAATTCAGGCTTTCCTGATTGAGGGGCTGACCGGATTGCTGCCCGAAGCGTCGTTTCTCGGTGAGGAGGACGGTCTGGACGTGTTCAGCGAGAAGATGGGCGAGGGGTACTGCTTCGTGCTCGATCCCATCGACGGCACGTCTAACTTCATTTATTCGTACCGGCCGTCGGTGATCTCGATAGCGCTGCTGAAGGACGGGCAGCCGTACGCCGCAGTCGTGTACAATCCGTATGACGATATGCTTTTTTCCGCAATCAAGGGGGAGGGAGCGTATTTGAACGGGGAGAGGATTATGTCCTCGGATGCGCCATTGTCGGACGGGCTGGCTGTTTTTGGGACGGCGCCCTACTATGCGGAGCTGCAGGAGCAGACTTTTGAGATTGCCAAGCGCGTGCTTCCGTTGTGCGTGGATCTTCGAAGGTCCGGAACGGCGGCATGGGATATGTGCTGTGTGGCGATGGGAAGTTGTAATTTGTATTTTGAATTGAGAATTCAGCTGTGGGACTACGCCGCGGCTGCGCTTATTGCGAGTGAAGCGGGATGTGTTCTTACGGATATGGAGCAAAGGCCGCTGTCGTATAAGGGGCCCACATCCGTCGTGTGCCGGGCGAGAGGGGTTACGGAAATGCCGGAGTGCTTTGGAGGCGGTGCTTGATTTCCATTTACGCGATGCCTGAAGTGTGCTAATCTGTAGTCATATTAAAGGGAGGTGCTTATGAAACTTGACGACAGACTTACTGAAAACCTCAGGAACTTTTTTCGCGCAGTCGTATTGGAAAAAACCAATGACGTCATATATAAGGATATATGCGAGAGGCTCAGGGTGGCCGGGATGTATTATGACATGAATATAAGCAACGCCGACCGATACCGGAATCATCGGACGGGCGAGCTTGTTTTTGATGCCAATGAGGTCGACAAGAAGATCATTCTTTATGACTCGGGAAAGAAGAGCGGAGTAGAGAAGGTCTTTAATTTTTATTATGACGGTTATGAGTACGTCCACGCTTTTATAGAGTTTGAAGAGGGTGTTGCGGAGAGAGACATCGATATGGAGTTCTGCGAGTTCATGGCCGATGTGGTTTACATCGTTGCGAGCAGGCATAACATGCAGAAGATGCTTGAACACGCCGAGCTTTCGGACGCCCTTACGGGGATACCCAACATCCAGTGTGTCCAGGGCAAATACTACAGGATGCTTCAAAATGCCGCGCCCCAGGAGTTCGTGCTGCTTAGGATGAACCTGAAGAACTTCAAGTATGTAAATGAGGTGGGGGGCGCGCAGGCGGGAGACGAGGCTATCATCCAGTACGCCCATAAGCTCGTGAATATGGTTGACGAGGACGAATGTGCCGGCCGCCTCGGCGGCGACAATTTCGTCATATACATACATAAGGATAATCTGAAAAAATTTCTCAGGAAAGTCAGCTCCGTGAAATTGTCGAAGCTTAAGAGCGCGCCGAGGAACCGGTTCGATATCGGCGCCTGGGTTGGAGTGTCGGAGCTGGGTGAAAACGAGGACAAGACCTTCCTCGAAAGGCTTAACGAGGCGAACATTGCCTGCGGCCTGGGCAAGGGAAGGCTGAATCAGGACGTGGTATACTACGGCGAAGAGCTCGAGAGGATGATTATGCAGGGCAGGAGCGTCATTGCCGCATTCCCGGCCGCTGTTAAGAATCACGAGTTTATGCCGTTTTTCCAGGCGAAGGTAGATATGAGGACCGGCGAGCTGGTGGGATTCGAGGCACTTTGCAGATGGTTCCACGACGGAAGGTACGTCTTCCCGGACCAGTTCATCCCGGTGCTCGACAACGAGGGTCTCATCACCGAGCTAGATATGGCAATTTTTAATGAGACCTGCATTGCCATCAAAAGGTGGAAGGAAATGGGGCTCAATCCGCCCAGGATTTCCACCAACTTCTCGAAGAAGAATCTCTTTATCCCAAACATCGAGGATAAGATACTCCGGGTGATTGAGGACAACGGAGTGTCCGCCGACGATGTCGAGATAGAGATAACGGAGTCCATGAAGGACATCGAATACGAAAGGCTTATCCGATTCGTCAGCAATCTCAAGGAGCGCGGGCTCTATATCTCGATTGACGACTTCGGAACCGGATACTCGTCGCTGTCCCTTTTGCATAACATAGAGGCGGACGTGATAAAAATCGACAAGTCCTTTACAGACGTTCTTACGACGGATCCCAAGTCGGTGATCCTCGTGGAAAGCATCGTGACAATCGCGAAGAAGATGAACATGTCGATAATTGCCGAGGGCGTGGAGACGAAGGAGCAGGGCAAAATCCTCGTCGACCTGGGTTGCAATCTGGCTCAGGGATACTACTACAGCAAGCCGATAGACTATCACAGCACCACGGAGCTGCTGAGGAATTGCGACTTTGAGCCGGTGGTGTAGTTGAGAGGATGCGCAGTTATAGGGCGGTAGAGCCATGAGTTTCAGATTGTAGACAATTTAGTGTTGATTATTCCCGGCGTTTGTTATATAGTTATCGAGTGTCAAAACAGATATACTCTGGAGAGTCTTGTAGCTGCAAGCGCCGAAGGTGTAATCCCTTATTCGTAAGGGCCTTATCTCTCAGGC
>JAILAS010000092.1 GCA_024681495.1 Eubacterium sp.
GGGGAGATAATGGTGAACTTCCCCGACCTGAATATTGAGACCAACGGCAGCAACGATGAAGAGGCCCTTAACGCTGCGAAGGAAGTGCTTGGAATGACGATGTTTGGTCTCGAGAAGGACGGCGAGATGATTCCCAGTCCTACATCTTTCACCAGTATTTTGCCCGAGGAGAACCAGAGGGTGGTGATGGTGAACGTTTCGATGCCCGTCGTTCGCAGGAACCTTAAGAAGAGGGGCTTCACCGTATAGTCCGGCTAACTCCCAATCGTTTGTGATTGCTGTATTTTTATAGAGAACCGTCGCTCGTTTGAGCGGCGGTTTTTAGTTGTAAACGAAGTGAGCTGCAAGTGTCCCATTGCCGGCCGCCCCAAAACAAGGAGATTGAATTTCGCCCCCTTCTGAGTTATAATCATAATTTAGTTATGAAGATGATTAAGAGGTTATTTTGATGAGTGTAAAAGAGATATATAAGTTGGGTGTGGACATAGGTTCCACCACCGTGAAAGTGGCTCTGATGGACGCCGCTGACACGCTTTGCTTCTCCGATTACAAGAGGCATTTCGCCAACATAAAGGAGACGCTTACCGATCTTTTGACTCTGGCAAAGGAGAAGCTCGGAGACGTGCAGGTCATGCCCGTCATCACGGGTTCCGGCGGACTGACGCTCGCCAATCACCTGGAGATTCCCTTCGTCCAGGAGGTAATAGCGGTATCCACGGCCCTCAGGGCACAGGCGCCCCAGACCGACGTGGCCATAGAGCTCGGCGGAGAGGATGCTAAGATCATCTATTTCGAAGGCGGAAATGTAGAGCAGAGGATGAACGGAATCTGCGCCGGAGGCACGGGCTCCTTCATCGACCAGATGGCGTCCCTCATCCAGACGGATGCTACCGGACTGAACGAGTACGCCAAGAGCTATAAGGCCATCTACCCGATTGCCGCCCGCTGCGGCGTGTTCGCCAAGACCGACATCCAGCCCCTCATTAACGAGGGCGCCACGAAGGAGGACCTTTCCGCGTCGATCTTCCAGGCCGTGGTAAATCAGACCATCTCGGGACTCGCATGCGGCAAGCCCATCAGGGGTCACGTGGCGTTCCTGGGAGGACCGCTGCACTTTCTCTCGGAGCTCAAGTCCGCGTTCATCCGCACGCTTAAGCTCGACGACGAGCACATCATTGCTCCCGAAAACTCCCACCTTTTCGCAGCCATGGGCTCCGCGCTTAACTGCACCGCGGATTCGGAGCGCCCGCTCTCCGCTATACTGGAGACCCTTAAGGGAGATCTCCACATGGAGTTCGAGGTGGCCAGGATGGAGCCCCTTTTCGCGTCCGAGGCGGAGTACGACGAGTTCATAAAGTCGCACGAGCACGCCACTGTGAAGAAGGGCGACATCTCCACGTATTCGGGAAACTGCTTCCTGGGAATCGACGCCGGTTCGACTACCACCAAGGTGGCGCTGGTCGGAGAGGACGGAAGCCTTCTGTACTCTTTCTACAGCAACAACAACGGCTCGCCGCTGGCCACCAGCATAGAGGCGCTGAAGGACATCTACTCCAGGCTCCCTGAGGATGCCCACATAGTGTATTCATGTTCCACGGGCTACGGTGAGGCCCTTATTAAGGCTGCCCTCATGCTCGACGAGGGAGAGGTGGAGACCATCGCACACTACACCGCCGCTGCGTTCTTCGATCCCTCGGTGGACTGCATACTGGACATCGGCGGCCAGGACATGAAGTGCATCAAGATTCGCGACAATGCCGTGGACTCCGTCCAGCTCAACGAGGCGTGTTCCTCGGGCTGCGGTTCCTTCATCGAGACGTTCGCCAAGTCTTTGAACTACACCGTACAGGACTTTGCGAAGGAGGCGCTTTTCGCCGAGCACCCGATAGACCTGGGTACCAGGTGCACCGTATTCATGAACTCCAAGGTCAAGCAGGCCCAGAAGGAGGGCGCATCCGTCGCCGACATCTCGTCCGGCCTGGCCTATTCCGTAATAAAGAACGCCTTATTTAAGGTAATAAAGCTCTCCGATGCCAAAGAATTGGGCAGCAATGTGGTCGTGCAGGGAGGCACCTTCTACAACGACGCCGTCCTTAGAAGCTTCGAGAAGATAGCAGGCATAAGCGCGGTGCGCCCCGACATTGCCGGCATAATGGGTGCCTTCGGATCGGCGCTCATCGCCCGCGACAGGTATGAGGAGGGCAGGGAGACCACCATGCTCGCGTTCGAGGACATCGCCTCGCTCGAGTACGGCACGAAGCTCGCCCGCTGCGGCGGATGCACGAACAACTGCCTGCTCACCATTAACCGATTCTCCGGCGGACGCCAGTTCATCACCGGAAACAGGTGCGAGCGCGGCATCGGCAAGCAGAAAAAGAAGGAGGACGAGGTGCCCAACCTCTTCGACTATAAGCTCAAGTCCATGTTCGACTACGAGCCGCTCTCGAAGGAGGAGGCTAAGCGCGGCACCGTCGGCATCCCCAGGGTGCTGAACTTCTACGAGAACTACCCGTTCTGGCACGTGTTCTTCACGCAGCTCGGATTCAGGGTGGTGCTCTCGCCTCTTTCCACCAGGAAGATCTACGAGATGGGCATAGAGTCGATTCCCTCGGAGTCGGAGTGCTATCCCGCCAAGCTTGCGCACGGACATGTGAAGTGGCTCATAGACGAGGGCGACGTGGACTTCATATTCTACCCCTGCGTGCCCTACGAGAGGGTGGAGGACGGCTGCAGCGACAACCACTATAATTGCCCGATAGTAACCAGCTATTCCGAGAACATAAAGAACAACGTAGACGAGATTACCTCCGGCGAGATGAGATTCATAAATCCCTTTATGAGCTTCGCCTCCGAAGATGTGTTATGTAAACGACTCGAGGAGGTCTTCCGCGGGGAGTTCGGCATCGGTTCGTCCGAGGTTAAGAGCGCCGTCCATAAGGCGTGGGCCGAGCTCGACGCGAAGAGGGAGGACATGTACGAGCAGGGAAGGAAGGTCATAAAGTACCTCGAGGAGACCGGAAAGCGCGGCATAGTGCTGGCCGGCCGTCCCTATCACCTCGACCCCGAGATAAACCACGGCATTCCCCAGCTCATTACCGGATACGGGATTGCCGTCCTGACCGAGGATTCGGTATCGAACTTAAACCCCGTCGACAGGCCGCTGCTCGTGCTCGACCAGTGGATGTATCACACCCGCCTTTACAACGCGGCCAACTACGTTAAGACCCGGGAGGATCTGGACCTCATCCAGCTGAACTCCTTCGGCTGCGGAGTGGACGCCGTCACCACAGACGAGGTGAACGACATCCTGAGGAAGTCCGGGAAGATATACACCTGCCTCAAGATCGACGAGGTCAACAATCTGGGTGCGGCGAAGATCCGCATCAGGTCCCTGCTGGCCGCCATCCGCGAGAAGCAGCGCAAGGGCGAGGAGCGTGAGATTCGTCCGAGCTCGTTCGACAGGGTGAGCTTCACGCAGCAGATGAAGGACGACAATTACACCATAATCTGCCCGCAGATGTCGCCCATACACTTCGACCTGGTCGAGGTGGCGCTCAGGGCCGGCGGATTCAACATCGTGGTTTCGGACGTCTCCGACAGGGAGGCCATCGACGCCGGACTGAAATATGTAAACAACGACGCCTGCTACCCCTCGCTCCTGGTGGTGGGACAGATAATGACGGAGATAATGAGCGGCAAACACGACCTCTCCAGGACCGCCGTCATCATTTCCCAGACCGGTGGAGGCTGCAGGGCGTCCAACTATATCGGATTTATAAGGAGGGCCCTTGCCAGGACCGGACACGGGGACATCCCCGTCATCTCCGCGAACTTAAACGGCCTGGAGTCGAACCCCGGCTTCAAGCTGAACCTGGACGTGGCCAAGAGGGGACTGTTCGCGCTCTTCTGGGGCGACGTCTTCATGAAGTGCCTCTACAGGATGAGGCCCTACGAGGTCGAGCCCGGCTCCGCGGATGCCCTTCACGAGAAGCTCCGCGACGAGTGCTGCGCGCTGCTGACGCGTAAGAAGGCGCCTACGTTCGGCGAGTATAAGAGGATGTGTGTGCGCATCATAGAGGAGTTCGACAAGCTCCCCATCACCGATGAGGTCAAGCCCCGCGTCGGCGTGGTGGGAGAGATCCTCGTCAAGTTCCACCCGGGCGCGAACAACCACCTGGTGGAGCTTCTGGAGAAGGAGGGCGCCGAGGCGGTGGTACCCGACCTCGTGGACTTTTTCGCCTACTCCTTCTACAACGTGACCTTCAAGGCCAAAAACCTCGGCACGCCCTGGAAGACCAAGCTCTACAGCGACCTGGGAATCCACGCCATAAATTTCATGCGCAAGGCTTCGAACAAGGCGTACAGGAAGTCCGTACACTTCGAGCCCACGGTTGACATAAGAACTCTGGGAGACTACGCGTCGCCCATCGTATCGCTGGGCAATATGACCGGCGAGGGATGGTTCCTCACGGGCGAGATGATAGAGCTCATCCACTCGGGGGCCGGCAACATCGTGTGCACCCAGCCGTTTGGCTGCCTGCCCAACCACATTGTCGGCAAGGGCGTAATCAAGAAGATAAGGAAGACCTACCCGGAGGCCAACATCGTCGCCATCGACTTCGATCCCGGCGCCAGCGAGGTCAACCAGCTCAACCGAATCAAGCTCATGCTCTCGTCCGCGAACAGGAATCTGGAGGAGAGCCGTGAGAGCGGAGAGCGAAAAACAGGGTGACGTAACATTGCTTTGAATCTGCGTATATGCTAGAATTAATCGGGGTGTTACACATCTCGCATGATACTCGTTTAGGAGATACGAATGCTGAATAAGCTTGAAAAAAAATTCGGAAGATTCGCCATACCGAATCTTACCCTTTACCTTATAGGTTCATATGTTTTGGGATACATTCTCTCGTTTGTGGGCGATGGGGCGGCGCTGTCGTGGATTGCGTTCTATCCACCGCTTATCCTCTCGGGAGAGATATGGAGGTTGATTAGCTGGGTTATCATGCCGGCCGGTTCCTTTGACATTCTGATGGTGCTGATGCTTTTCATTTTCTACCAGTTCGGTACCATTTTGGAGAAGACGTGGGGGTCGTTCCGCTTTAACGTCTACGTGCTTTCGGGAATAATTATCACGGTGATTGGCGGATTTATCACCTATGCCATTTCGCCGGCTGCGAGCTTTACGCTGATGTCGTTTTCGACGTATTACATCAGCCTTTCGATATTCCTGGCCGTGGCTGCCATGTACCCGAACATGGAGGTTATGCTCTACTTCATAATCCCCATTAAGTTCAAGTGGGCGGCGGTCATCCACCTGGCATACCTGGGTTACATGTGCTTCAAGGCGTTCAGCGTCGGGGCCATAGGCACGGTGGTTCTCATCATTGCCAGCCTGGTTAACTGCGCGCTCATGATGTACCTGGTGAAAAACGACTACACTTCGCCCGGGGCGCAGTTTAAGAACGCGCGGCGCAAGGCCGAGTTCAAGCGCAAGGTGAACGAGGGCAGGAAAGAGGCTGCGTCCATGGGATACAGAAACGCATCCGGCACCGTCACCAAGCACAAGTGCGCCATCTGCGGCCGCACGGAGCTGGACGGGGACGAGCTGGAGTTCCGCTTCTGCTCCAAGTGTGAGGGCAATTACGAATACTGCCAGGATCACCTTTTCACCCATCAGCACGTAAAGAGATTATAGAATAGAGAGTACTGAAAATGGATACAAACACCAACGAGACGGTTTCGAGAAACTTTATAGAGAGGGAGATCGACAAGGACCTCGACGAGGGCAGGGCCTCAGAGGTCGTTACGCGTTTCCCGCCCGAGCCCAACGGCTATCTGCACATCGGACACGCCAAGTCCATCCTTTTGAACTACGGACTGGCGCAGGAGTTCGGCGGCACGTTCCACGTGCGCTTCGACGACACGAATCCCTCCAAGGAGGACGTGGAGTACGTCGAGTCCATTAAGAGGGACATCGCATGGCTCGGCGCAGACTGGCAGGACCATCTGTACTACGCATCCAATTACTTCGACAAGATGTACGAGTGTGCGGTCGGGCTCATTAAGAAGGGCAAGGCCTACGTCTGCGACCTTACGGCCGATGAGATAAGGGAGTACAGGGGAACCCTGGATAAGCCCGGTAAGAATAGCCCCTACAGGGACAGGTCCGTCGAGGAGAACTTAAAGCTCTTCGAGGAGATGAAGGACGGCGTCTACGAGGACGGCGCCAAGGTTTTGCGCGCTAAAATTGACATGGCGTCCCCCAACATAAACATGAGGGATCCCGTGCTCTACAGGATCAGCCGCATGACTCATCACAACACGGGCGACAAGTGGTGCATCTATCCCATGTACGACTTCGCGCATCCCATCGAGGATGCCATAGAGGGGATCACCCACAGTATCTGCACCCTCGAGTTCGAGGATCATCGCCCCGTCTACGACTGGGTGGTGAGCGAGACCGGGTGGGAGAAGCCGCCCAGGCAGATTGAGTTTGCCAAGCTCTACCTTAAGAACGTGGTTACCGGCAAGAGATACATCAAGAAGCTCGTCGAGGACGGAATCGTGGACGGCTGGGACGACCCCAGGCTCGTCACCATTGCTGCGCTCAGACGCAGGGGATTCACGCCCGGAGCCATCAGGCGCTTCATCGAGCTCTCCGGAGTATCGAAGGCCAACAGCGAGAGCGACTACGCCATGCTCGAGTACTGCGTGAGGGAGGATCTCAAGCTCTCACGTCCCAGGGTTTACGCCATCCTTGACCCCGTCAAGCTGGTTATTGATAACTACCCCGACGATCAGACCGAGTGGTTCGACGTCGTAAACAACGTGGAGAATGAGTCGCTGGGCAGCAGGAAGGTGCCTTTCACGAAGGAGCTCTACATAGAGAGGTCTGATTTCATGGAGGAGCCTCCCAAAAAGTACTTCAGGCTTTATCCCGGCAACGAGGTTCGCCTCATGAACGCGTACTTCGTAACCTGCACGGACTATGAGAAAGACCCGGCCGGCAATGTGACCGTAATTCACTGTACCTACGACCCCCAGACCCGTTCCGACCTGAACTTCACGGGTCGCAAGGTCAAGGGCACCATCCAGTGGGTGAGCGCCGCTCACTGCGGCAAGGTTACGGCCAGGCTGTACGAGAACGTGGTCGTTGAGGACGAAAACGGATCCATCAGGGACGAGGAGGGTAACTTAAACCTCAATCCCAGTTCGCTGGTTACCATGGACGAGTGCCGCGTGGAGGAGAGTCTACTCGAGGCCAAACCCTACGATTCCTTCCAGTTCGTACGAAACGGATACTTCGCCGTGGATCCCAAGGATTCTAAAGAGGGACAGCCCGTGTTCAACAGGGTGGTAGGACTTAAGAGTTCGTTCAAGTTGACATAATTTCGTGACAGCAGAGCAGTGCCATCCGGCACGGGGGTGTGATATGGAAAGAAGAATTATAGAAATGGAATCCCGGGAGATAGAGGCGGAGGCGCCGCTCCTGCTCCATAAGAAAGTGGAGTGCCCGATTTGCGGAATGGTGTTCAGCGGGCTTACCGTGAAGACCGGAAAGGTCAGGAGGATTGGAACGGAAATAGATCTGCGGCCTTTGAATAAACCTTTGGACTCAATTAAGTACGGCGTTTATTCCTGCCCGCAGTGCGGTTACAGCGGGTTGATTCGAAACTACGACAAGCTCACAGGAGCTCATAAGAAGCTGCTCCTCGACTCCGTCGCCGCCAGCTTCGTCCCACGGGATGACGTGGAAGAGGCCGATGCATTCTCTTACGATGAGGCCATAAAGTTCCACAAGCTCGCCCTCGTATGCAGCGAGGCCAAGAGGGGACGCGACTCCGAGAAGGCGTATACCTGTGTGTTGATTGCGTGGCTTTACAGAGCGAAGGCCCAGGTCATTGACAGGTACACCACGGATTCGGATGGCAATCTCCTCGACTGGGT
Source organism: Eubacterium sp. (assembly GCA_024681495.1). Lineage (GTDB taxonomy): Bacteria > Bacillota > Clostridia > Lachnospirales > Lachnospiraceae > RUG14243. The sequence continues at coordinate 7,951 of JAILAS010000092.1, forward strand.
GGATCATGATGAGAAGGCTAAGCTCGTTCTGGAGTGCAAGGCGCAGGAGGCCAGGTTCCTCAAGCAGGCCAGGGACGGCCTCGTTGACGCCGAGGCGAAGGAGAGCCCGCCCTTCTGCGGATTGGACATACCCACGACCGAGTACATGATAGGCGCCATCTCGTTCCTTATGAACGATCTTGACATGGCGTCTCAGATGGTTTCCCGCACGATGATAAACCGTTCGGCGAACAAGAAGCTCAAGGACAGGGCTTACGATCTCAAGGAGGCCATTAAGGCCCGTAAGGAGATGGAAAAAGAAGAGGTAGAGAGCTGAGTATGAGGGATGATTTGATTTTTACAATCGGAAGGCAGTACGGTTCCGGCGGACGCGAGGTAGGAGAGCTTCTGGCTAAGGAGCTCGGGATTCCTTTTTATGACAAGGAGCTTTTGCTCGAGGCCGCGAAGGACTCCGACTACACCGAGGAGATAATGGATTCTTTCGACGAAAAGCCCGTGCGAACCCTTCTTTATTCGGTCGCCATGGGAGGCGTTAACGGATGGGGCGCCCAGGAGATGCCCATATCCGTGAAGGCATTCCTCGCGCAGCTTCAGACCATTCAGAGGCTTGCTGAGGAGAACAGGTCCTGTGTGTTCGTCGGCCGCTGCGCGGACTATGCGCTCAGGGAGAAAAAGAACGTGGTGAACGCCTTCATCTCCGCCGATGAGGAAGTCCGTATCTCCAGGATAATGGAGTACGACAACGTGAAAGAAGACAAGGCCCGCTCCATAATGCATAAGATTGATAAGACCAGGGCAGGCTATTATAATTACTATACGGAACAGGATTGGGGAGCTGCGGGGAATTACCACCTCACGGTGAACAGCGCTCTCATCGGCACTCAGGGGTGCGTGGACGTTATCAAAGAGTTCGCCTCCCATGTCGAGTGAAGCATACATTAGTGACTGATTGTCCAGAGACGAAGAGGAAAGAGTATGGGAAAGGTATTGACTTCTGAACTCCGGCCCGGAATGAGGGTGGGAGCGGATGTTTACAACGACGACGGGAAGATGATTGTCCCCTCGGACACTGTCCTCACCGACAATGTCATCACCAGGCTGGAGTTCCATTCGGTCCTGATGGTGGAGATCGTCGGAGAGGGAATGACGGACGACGATCTGTTCTCCGGCGGCAAGGGCGACGATTACGACGCCGTCGCCTATTTCAAGAACTTCCGGGAGACACCCGAGTTCAAGGAGTATAAGAAGAGTTTCGACGAGGAGACGGAGGGCTTTAAGGAGAAGTGCAACGCCATTGTCTCCGAGAACGCGCCCATCGAGACCGAGGAGATGCTCGACATGGTCGGTGACCTCCTGGTGAAGGCGCAGAGGAAGGGCAGCGTCTTCGATATGCTCCACTCCATGAGGGACTACGACGACGAGAGCTTTGCGCACTCGATAAACGTATCCCTTATCGCCAACGTGTTCTGCCACTGGCTTAAGATGAGCGAGGACGAGATAAACCTGGCCACCATGTGCGGGCTCTTCCATGATATCGGAAAGACCAAGGTGCCGCGCGAGATTCTCCGCAAGAGCGGCAGGCTCAGCGACGACGAGAGGCGAATCATCCAGCGCCACACCGTGGACGGCTTCAGGGTTCTCGAGAACCTTGACCTTAACATTCATGTGAAGAACGCCGCGCTCATGCACCACGAGAGATACGACGGAAGCGGATATCCCCTCGGCATCAAGGGCACGCAGATCGATCCCTACGCGAGGATTATATCCATATGCGACGTGTACGATGCGATAACCTCGCCGCGCGTTTACAGGGCTGCGCTGTGCCCGTTTACCGCCATAGAGATATTCGAGGAGGAGGGGCTGCAGAAGTACGACATTCATTACATCATGACATTCCTTGAGAACGTGGTGTACACATACGTGCAGCGTCCCATCAGGCTTTCCGACGGGCGTGAGGGGCAGATTGTAAAGGTCAATCCCAACGCATATTCCCGTCCGCTGCTGAAGGTGGACGGAGGATTTCTCGATCTTCGCGAGGAGAAGGATTTGCACATCAAAGAGGTGCTCTGATATTGTACACAAAGTGGCGTTTTGCGTTGTCAAAACGTCGCTTTTTTTAATGCGATTTTGTGCACAATTACAAGGGAATCTTTAAAATATGTAAATCTTTGTGAAACAAATACTTTTCCTTGACAAATGAGGCAAATTTTGCGTATCATAGTTCATGTCGGGAGAAAGAATTTCTCCCCCCTATTTGTAAGTTACCGCCGGTTTTTTTGTACCCGGCAGAAACTAAAATTATTTTCAAATTTCAGGAGGTAATGTAACAATGGCAGCAAACTATTTACCCACAGATCTTAGCTCTATGTTTAACCTTTCAGGTAAGACAGCAGTAGTTTTCGGTGGCGCAGGCGGACTTGGTAACGCTCTCGCTCGTGGTCTCGCAGCTTTCGGCGCAAACGTAGTAATTTCCAGCCGTAAGGAAGAGGCTCTTAAGGAAGGCGTTAAGAAGATTGAGGCTGATGCTAAGGGCGGAAAGGTTACCTATGTAGCAGCTGACGCCGGCAAGGTTGAGGACATCGAGAAGGTTAAGGATGAGGCTATTAAGGAGTTTGGCAGCGTTGAGATTCTTGTTTGCTCTCAGGGCTTCAACAAGAAGCATGACATCGTTGAGTTCGATATGGCTGATTGGCAGTCCATGTTCGACACCAACGTAACTTCCGTATTCAACTGCGTACGTATCTTCGGTACCTACATGAAGCAGGAGACCAAGTACGGTAAGATCGTTGTCGTAACTTCTGTACGTGATCAGATCGCTACCTTCCCCGGTGGTGGTAACGCTGGTTACTGCGCAACCAAGGGTGCTCTTACCTCCATCATCAAGCAGGCCGCTACTGAGCTTGCACCTGAAGTAACCGTAAACGGCATTGGACCTACCGTTACCCTTACTCCCATGATGGAGAGCATCGTTCCCAAGGAAGCACAGGAGATCCACATTCCTAAGGATCATCCCCTTGGACGTATGGCTAAGCCCGAGGATATCATCGGTGCCGGTGTATATCTTTGCTCTGAGGCTTCCTGCTATCATACAGGCCAGGTTCTGTATCCCGACGGCGGACTTCTTTGCAAGGGTTGATTTAGTCTTACAGACAATCATCACGACTTTAAAAATGACTGTATCCCTATGCCCGGTTTTAACCGGGCGGGGATAACAGCCGTTTTTTCACGTTAAGGAGAAAATTGTTTAGCACATTTTAATGCTTAACATGAAAAATATGAACATTGTTACGTTAAATCCGAATGTCTGCGACAATATGCGGATTTTACATAGCTTTTTTTCCGAAAACGCATAACTGTTTTTGTTGTTGCGACTTTCGGTTTTGAAAAGAAAATAATTTATAACCAACAGAAAGGAAGAAACTGTCTTATGATGTTCAACAAATTGGCCTCGGAAGAGGAAATCAAGGCAAAGTTCTTTGACGGAATGACCCTTATGGTCGGCGGTTTCGCTACCACGGGTGTTCCCCGTAAGCTTATTGACCTTGTTGTAGAGAGTGGAGTTAAAAACATCAAGCTCATCTCAAATGATGCCGGAGATCCCGATCTTTGCCAGGGTCGTCTGTATCATGCAGATATCGTCAGCGAGTGCTGGCACTCACACGTTGGTCTTAACCCCGAGTTCGGAAAGATGTACGAGGAGGGAACTCACTTCAACCTCCACATCACTCCCCAGGGTACCCTCGTAGAGAAGATTCGTTGCGGCGGCGCAGGCTGCGGTGGTGTTCTTCTTCGCGCAGGTATGAACACCAACAACGATTTCGAGAACGATACCACTCAGCGCGAGAAGGTAACCGTTGACGGTAAGGAGTGCTTTATCGAGAAGCCGCTTCACGCTGACGTTGCTCTCGTACGTGCTCGTCGTGCTGACTACATGGGTAACCTTACCTACAGAGGAACCATGGAGAACTATAACTCAGTAATGGCCATGGCTGCAGATTGCACCATCGTTGAGGCAGATCACATCTGCGATATCGAGGAGCTTTCTCCCGATATCATCAAGACTCCCGGTGTATTCGTAAACATGGTACTCGATACCCAGAAGCAGTACATCTAATCCATGCCGCGTAATGCGGATCGATTCTTGAGTTATTTATACAGGCATTTAACAAATATTCTTAAGGAGGATATATAAGTCATGGCAGAAATTAAGCAGGGCACGGGAAAAACCCGTGAAGATAAAGAGGCTATGGCCAGAAGAATCGGAGCATTCTTCGAGCCGGGTGACGTTATCAACCTTGGTATCGGTGCACCCCTTCTGGTTTCCAACTATGTAGCAGACGGCGTTCTCATCCACACCGAGAACGGCTGTGTAGGAATGGGTACTCAGATTTCCCGTTCCAATCCCGACATTCCCGCAAGAACTCAGCTCGAGTCCTTCTCCAATGCCGGTGGTACACCCTTCCTTCCCGTACCGGGAGCAATGGTGTTCTCACACGTAACCAGCTACTCCCTCATCAGAGGTGGTCATCTTGCAGGTACCGTACTCGGAGCTTTCGAGGTTTCCGAGACCGCTGACCTCGCTAACTGGTACATCAAGGGCAACTTCGCCGGAATGGGTGGAGCAATGGACCTTTGCCAGGCAAAGCGCGTTATCGTTCAGACCACACACTGCACCAAGAACGGAGATCCCAAGCTTCTTCATAAGTGCACGCTTCCCCTTACTTGCAACGGCCTTATCACCGATGTAGTAACCGAGCGTTGCTGGTTCCAGTTCATCGACAGAAAGATGGTACTTAAGGAGATCCGTGAGGGATACGACCTTCAGAACATCAAGGATAACACCGAGGCAGAGTTCACCGTAGCAGATGACCTCAAGACCGACGTAGTATTCTAAGTTTGTTAGATTAATTAACCGGACCCGGGACGGGCGGGGGCTCGTTCCAATATAGACGGCGCCGAAACTTCGGCTTCGGCCGCCATTGAAATCCGCTTCGAAAACGCCGGTGGGGGCCGGCCTCACCGAGACGCTTTTCGCAGCGGATTTTATGGGTCGGTGATAATTAAAAAATTAACGTTATTTTTTTGTCAATTCAAACAATTCACGGACAATGGTGATAAACTATGCAGGAAACATATTCGCAGGAAGAGCAAAACTTAAGAGATCAGGTGGAGCAGGTTATCAGCGAACACATTAATCCCACTCTTCAGGAGCATAACGGCTTTATTGAGCTCGTGGATGTCTTCCCAGAGGACAGGGCCTGTTCGGTGCGTTTCAGAGGCGCATGTTCAGGATGCTACGCCATAAACGATACCCTTAAGGACGTTGTTATTCCCGAGATCCGCAAGCACGTTCGCGCTATTCGCCACGTAGAAATTGACAATGATATAGACGAAGACGTTTGGGCAATGGCTAAGAACTTGTTTACCAACAAGTCTTAATCTATATAAACATTTCAACATACTTTAGATCAGGAGGAATGCAAATGTTTGATAAGAAACATGAAATGATCAGGAAACTGGCAAAAGAGTTTGCCGAGACTGAAATCGAACCGGTTGCTATCGACGCTGATGCTACGGGCGAGTATCCCAAAGAGCTTTGGGAGAAGGTAGCACGCTACGGCTTTACCGGTATTACTATCCCGAAGGAGTACGGCGGAATGGGCGGAGACTATAAGTCTCTCGTTATCGCCATGGAGGAGTTTGCCTCCAAGGACGTATCCGCAGGTTCCTTCCTCATGAGCAACTCACTTTCCGGTGCTCCCTATCTGTACTTCGGTACCGAGGAGCAGAAGCAGAAGTACCTTCGTCCCCTCGCTGAGGGTAAGACCATTGCTTCCTTCGGTCTTACCGAGCCCGGCGCAGGCTGCGATTCAGGTTCTGTTTCCACCACTGCCGTAGAGGATGGCGACTACTACATTCTTAACGGCCGTAAGACTTTCATCACCATGGCTCCCCTTTGCGATTACGCTGTAATCTTCGCAAAGACCGACATGAAGGCAGGTACCCGTGGTATCACCGCATTCATCGTTGAGAGCAAGTGGGATGGCTTCTCCACCGGTAAGCCCGAGGAGAAGATGGGTATCCACGCATCCGTTACTTCCGACATCATTCTCGAGAACGTTCGCGTTCCCAAGGAAAACATTCTCGGAAAGATCGGCAAGGGATTCAACCTGGCCATGAGCATCCTCGATGCAGGCCGTGTTACCGTTGCCGCACAGTCTCTTGGTGCTGCTAAGGGCGCTCTTGACTGCGCCGTTGCATACTCCAAGGAGCGTGTACAGTTCGGCAGACAGATCGCCAAGTTCCAGAACACCCAGTTCACGCTGGCTGATATGGCGACCAAGGTTGAGGCTGCCCGTCAGCTCGTTTACTCTGCAGCTGATAAGCTCGATCGTCACCAGACTGTTACTACCGAGGCTGCTATGGCTAAGTATTACGCTTCCGAGACCGCAGTTGAGGTTGCCAATAAGGCACTTCAGATCCACGGCGGTTACGGTTACATGAAGGAATATGCCATTGAGAGAATCTACAGAGACGCTCGTATTCTTCCTATCTACGAGGGTACTTCTGAGATCCAGAAGCTCGTTATCGCACGTAACGTAATGGCTGACTAACGGAAGGAGGAACAGATGAATATTTTAGTTTGCGCAAAGCAGGTTCCCAATACCAAGAATGTTACTACGGATCCCGAGACAGGACGTATTAACCGTGAGGGAGTTGAATCTATATTGAACCCCGATGATGCAAATGCTCTTGAGGCTGCCCTTGAGATCAAGGATAAGGATCCCGAGAACGTACACGTTACCGTTATCTCCATGGGTCCCGATCAGGCCAAGGACATGCTCATCGAGTGCATGGCTATGGGTGCCGATGATGCCATCCTTCTTTCCGACAGAAGGTTCGGTGGATCCGACACATGGGCTACTTCCAATGCAATCGCTGCCGGTATGGCTAAGTACAACAAGGAGATGGGCGGATTCGACCTCATCCTTGGCGGAAGACAGGCTATCGACGGAGATACCGCACAGGTTGGTCCCCAGATCGCTGAGAAGCTCGGCGTAGCACAGGTTACCTACGCTCAGAAGATCGACATCGACGGAAAGAAAGTTACCGTTCAGCGTCAGCTCGAGGACGGCTACGAGACCATCGAGATCAACATGCCCTGCATGATTACCTGTGTTAAGGAGCTCAACACTCCTCGCTACATGAACGTAGGCCGCATCTACGATGCCATCGATCAGCCTGAGCGCATCAAGACATGGACTTTTGACGATGTCGAGATCGAGCAGGAAGAGACCGGACTTAAGGCATCTCCCACCAACGTATTTACTTCCTTCGCACCCGCACCCAAGGGCGCAGGCGTTATGCTCGAGGGAACCGACCAGGAGATGGTTGACGCGTTGATGAGCAGTCTCAAAGAAAAGCATTACATTTAAGCGAAGGAGGTCTAACATGGCTAGAGTAGAAGATAAAAGCGCTTGGAAAGGCGTATGGGTATTTGCCGAGCAGCGTGACGGTGTTCTCAATAACGTTGCCATTGAACTTTTAGGCGAAGGCAGGAAGCTCGCAAATGATATCGGAACAGAGCTTTGTGCCCTTCTCATGGGAGAGAACGTTTCCTCCCTTACAGATGAGCTTATTGCATACGGTGCCGACAAGGTATATGTTTGCGACAATCCCTTGCTCAAGAACTACACCACAGATGCATACACCAAGGTAATCTGCGAAGCAATCGATGAGTACAAGCCCGAGATTATTCTCCTGGGTGCTACTCACATCGGACGTGACTTAGGTCCCCGTGTTGCTAAGCGTACCACCACAGGTCTTACGGCCGATTGTACTCACCTCGACTATGACACCGACAAGTACATGGAGTTCCTCTCCACCGTTACTACCGCTAAGGTGCCCGAGGAGAGAGTTGCCAAGAATAAGGAAAACCTTAAGATGACCCGTCCCGCATTTGGCGGTAACCTCATGGCTACCATCATCTGCCCCGCTACCCGTCCCCAGATGGCTACCGTACGCCCCGGCGTTATGGACAAGGCTGAGAAGGACACTTCCAGGAAGGGCGAGGTTATCAACATCAGCACCACCCTCGTTGAGGATGATATCCGCACCAAGATCGTCGAGATCGTTAAGAGCGCCAAGGAGATGGTTTCTCTTACCGACGCCGAGATCATCGTATCCGGTGGCGCAGGCCTCGGTGGCCCCGACGGATTCAAGCTCATGCAGGAGTTCGCTGATGTTTGCGGCGGCGTTGTAGGCGCTTCCCGTGCAGCAGTTGACTCGGGCTGGATCGATCACTCCCACCAGGTAGGTCAGACCGGTACTACCGTTAAGCCGAAAATCTACTTCGCTTGCGGTATCTCCGGAGCTATCCAGCATCTTGCAGGAATGCAGAATTCTGACATCATCGTTGCCATCAACAAGAACGAGATCGCACCTATCTTCGAGGTTGCCGATTACGGTATCGTTGGAGATCTGTATAAGATCGTTCCGATGCTTATCGAGGAGTTCAAGAAGCTCGCGTAAGTTAAAGTACAGGCCGGACGAGCCTTACGCTTCGGGCGAATCGCTCGCAACGCTCCGGTGAACTAACCTCTAACTACGACAAGACGGACGTAGTGAATCGAAACTCAGGTATTTCCAATACCTTCGTTAAGATTCACTGACGCCCGTCTTTTTTTTTTGTGCAGGAGGGGCCTGCACGAAAAAGTCTCCGTAAGAGGTGAATTTCACCTGCGCTAAAGGCGCTCGCAGGTTGGCTGAAAACGGCGAATTTGCGAAATGGGATAGCTGGGGTTTTTCGCAAATCGGGCTGAAACCGCGAATTTGCGAAATGGGACAGCTGGGATTATTCGCAAATCGGCCGGAATCTGCGATTTTGCGAATCGGAGCACCTGAAAAGCTTGCACGGTCGAGGTTAACATGACGCCAGAGGGTCGTCTCCGCGCCGCCCATGGGTACGTAACGCCGGAACGTCAGTCCACGCGGGATGAGAAACAAATTTCAACAAAAACTAAGTTCCACACGTTGTTTTCCCATATAAGATGTAACCATTCCCGCTACGCTTAAAAGCTTGCACGGATGTAGGTTTACATAACGCCGAACCTTGAACCACCCCCCCTGCCCCCAACGCATCTCCGTTTAACATAACGCCAGAGCGTCACCCCACACGCCCCCGGCTCCTCATTCCGGCTGGCTGGTGTAGACAACCGGGCGTATTCGGTGATAGAATTGATGTACGAAAAGCGCGGGGCGTTCCGCGCGATCCGGGGGATGAGCATATGAGAAAATCTTTGTTTTTTGTCTGCTGCCTCTGCGCAGCTTTTTTCTTTTCGGGGAGCCGTTCCGCGCTCGCCGACACTTCTGCTGTCGACATTCAGGACTACGAGGCCGTCGTGTACGATACGACCGACGGCATGGCTTCCGAGGAGACCAACGCCATTGCGCAGACGGGCGATGGTTACATGTGGGCGGGCACCTATGCCGGGCTCTATCGCTACGACGGTCATAAGTTCGAGCAGATGGGCGGCGAGGAGGGCATTGCCAACGTCATGACGCTGTACGTCGACTCGAAGGGGCTGCTCTGGGTCGGCACCAACGACAGCGGTCTCTATTCGTACGATTACACCACCGGGGAGGTGGAGGTCTACGACGAGGACTGCGGCCTGAACGGCCTGTCCGTGCGCTCCATCTGCGAGGACAGTAAAGGCCAGATATTCGTGGGTACGGTGAGCGGCCTTAACGTTATTGGCACGGACGGCAGCGTCGCGTACTATTCAGAGTTCGAGGAGCTTAACAACATCAGCTCCCTGGACGTATTGCCGGACGACACCGTCGTCGGCGTCAGTAACAGCGGCATCTTCTTCGGCATTAAAAACGACGGCCTGGTATTCAGGTACATCTGCGAGGAAAATGGCGTCTACTTCACGGACCTGGCCGCGGATTACAATGGCTCCGTATACGTTGGCACATCTACTTCCATTGTTTACAGGTATTCCATGAACTCGAAGGGGATGGTCCTTCAGCAGGAGTACGACTTCTTCGATTGCGGATACTTCAACTACATGTGGTGCGACAACGAGACCGGCAAATGCTATTGCTGCAGCGAGGACGGAATGGGCTACATAAACAGCGCGGACGACAGCATCGTCTCTCTAAACAGAAACTCGTTCAACGCCTCCATCACCGGCGTGATGAAGGACTACCAGGACAACATCTGGTTCTGCTCCTCGAAGCAGGGCATCTTAAAGCTTTCCGAGAACGCATTCCTGAACGTTACAGCGAAGGCGGGAGTCGTCGACGCGGTCGTCAATGCGGTCCACCTCAAGGGTAACCTCCTCTATGTCGCCTGCGATTCCGGTCTCATCATCATCAACAGAAAGAACTACACCATCGTCGAGAATGACCTGACCGAGTCCCTCTATGGAATGAGAACACGCCACATCCTCGAGGACTCCGAGGGCAACATGTGGTTCTCCACCTATGGCGAGGTGGGGCTTTTGGAGTACAAGGCGGACGGCACCATTGTCACCTACAACGAGGTGGACGGCACCATGGGCGGCAGGTTCAGGCTGTGCCTGGAGCTTAGCGATGGCACCATATTGGCGGCCAGCAATATGGGACTTTCATACATCCAAAACGAAAAGGTGGTCGACACAATAGGAGAGAAGGAGGGGTTCGTCGTTCCGCAGATGCTGACGATGGTGGAGTGCTCCGACGGCAGCATTCTGGCCGGCTCGGACGGAGACGGAATCTATAAGATAAAAGACGGCGAGATAGTCGACCTCGTCGGGCCCTCGAAGGG
>JAILAS010000099.1 GCA_024681495.1 Eubacterium sp.
CGGCGTCTGTGGGAGATAAGGTCACCATTAACGGCGGTACGGTCACGGCATCGGCGTACTCCGGACCGGGCATCGGCGCAGGATCCTCGGGCGTTTCTGTCAGCGTCGACATCGATGGAGGCACGGTTTCGGCATCGTCGAGCTACGGCGCGGGCATTGGCGGCGGAGCCTATTCCACAGCGGACGTCAGCATTGCGGACGCAGCGGTCACGGCTTCGAGCAAGTATTGTTATGCGCTGGGGAGCGGGTACGAGTTTTCGGGCACTGACGGAGCGCTCGACATCGACGGCGACGCCTATGTCCGCGCGACCAGCTCCGGGAGCGATGCCATTAGCAGCAGCGTAAGCACTTCTTCCTGGGGCGGCACGGTGTTCTTGAATAAGACAGGATACGTGTATGGCACATCGGTCCTCCTTCCGGCGTCCGTACAGGTGCCATCCGGCTACACGCTTGAGATTGCCGCAGGGCACACACTCACAGTCCCTAAGGGAATCACCTTCACCAACAACGGCACCATCAACCTGTACGGAAAACTCATGGTGTATGGCACCTTCGTGAATAACGGGACTCTGAACAACAATGGCACCATAGAGGAAAGCGTGGATAACAGCTCAGATTCGGACGGTGATTCCGACTCGGCCGAATCCTCGGCCGACAATTCGGCCGCCGGTTCTTCTGACGGCTCGTCGTCTGCGAGTGCCGTGGGCACCACATTCACGGCCGGAAAGATCCGCTACAAGGTCACGGCCGAAGGCAAGGTCAATGTCATCGGTGTGAAGTCGAAGAGCTTGAAGAAGCTGACAATTCCCGCCACGGTCAAGGATTCATCCGGAAACGTCTATAAGGTCGTAGCCATCGGCGCCAAGGCCTTTAAGAACATGAAGAAGCTCAAGAACGTGACCATCGGGAAGAACGTTACTACAATCGGCAAGAAGGCATTTCTTAACTGCAAGAAGCTGAAGAAGATAACCTTCACGAACGCTGATAGCCTCAAGACTGTTAAGCCCAAAGCCTTCAAGGGCTGCGTGAAGGTCAGAAAGGTTAACATAAAATCCAAGACCCAAAAGGCCTTCACAAAGCTCGTAAAGAAGCTTAGGAAGGCCGGCCTGAAAAAGGCGAAATTCGTGAGAGTTTAAAAGAAATATTCCTTAAAGAGTCGAGCCTCTGCGCTTAGCGGGGTCCCGGCTTTTTTTACTATAAAAATGGTCTTGTGCATCCATTTTTCTTCGAAAGGGATGGCCCTTAGCTTTTCGTTCAGAATAATCTCGGCGTTGTAGCGGAGCATCATGCCCACGGCGAAGTTGTGCTCTATCATCTGGCGGATGAGGTTGTTGTCGGATGACTCGAGGATGATGTTTGTGTCCACTCCCGCGTTCTTGAAGCGCATGAGGTGGACGCGGCTGGTCGAGTTTTCGGAGTCCTTTACTACCATGGGAAGACCATTGATGTCGCGGACCGTGACGGACTCCTTCGCGGCGAGTGGATGCTCGCGGTTTACGATGAGGTAGAAAGGCTCCGCTGTGACCGTCTCGTATTCGTAGTGCTTGCTGTTGAAGGGGCCGGGGAAGAGCGCCAGCTCCACCTGTCCGTTCTTCAGCAGGCGCTTTATGTCTTTGTCGGGATGCTCCTGGAACTTGAGGACGATGGAGGGATTGTCCCTTATGAAGTCCATGATCTCCTCAGGAGTAAACAGCCGGGGGACATCGTACGAGCATGCAATGTGGAGAATCTTTCGGCTGTTGTCCTCCAGAAAGAGCCTGTCGGTGATCAGATTGTACTCGTTTATGAGGCTCGTCGCGTGGATGGCGAGCTTGGCGGCCGCCTGGGTGGGCACGATCCTGTTGCTCTCGTGAACGAAGAGCTCCACGCCCAGCTCCTTCTCGAGGCCGGCAATGGTCTTCGAGAGGCCCTGAGGCGAGATGTAGAGTTCCTTGGCGGCGTGGGAGATGTTTCTCTTCTTATATACTTCCAAAAAGTAACTGAGCTGTCTTTGGTTCATGGGATGACCTCCTTACCATAAAAAAAGACGCACGAAACAACGTGCGCCTTTGCATATTTATGGTATTACAGTCCGGACGGTTTGTAAAGACTAACTTCAACCATTTGGTTGAAGAGGACAATCCTTTTTCTGCTTTTTCGATTTCCCGTACCGTGATATAAAATATACAAACAAGTAAAGCAAAGAACAAAGGAGTTCGAACCAGCTACGGTTTGGGCTCCTTTGTCTTGTTTTGGAAAGGTGGTTGATTATGAGTACAACAAGAACAAACTATGGATCGGGAGCGCCGCTCGAGGAAAAGGTCGGCTACTCCAGAATGGTAAAAATCGGAGACTATGTCAAGGTCGGCGGAACCACATCCGTGCAGCCGGACGGCACCGTTTACGGCGAGGATGCGTACAGCCAGACCAAGTACGTTTTGGACAAGCAGATCAAGCTTCTCGAGAAGGCGGGAGCCAAGGCTGAGGAAGTGTACAACGTAATGGTTTATACCACTGACATTTCCCAGGGTGGAAAGATTTGCGATGCATATTCCGAATTCTTCCACGACGTAAAACCTCTTTGCACCATCGTCGAGATTACGGCACTCAACAGGCCGACGCAGTTTGTGGAAATCGAGATGGAAGCTTACATCGGTGCTGTGGTGGCCGGGTAAAGGCAGGAGGATGAGCAATGAGCAGAATAGAAGAGCATCCCATCTTAGGGACGATAGAGAAGGGCAGGATGGTGACCTTCACATACGACGGAAAGGAAATGACCGGGTATGAGGGAGAGCCGATCGCAGTAGCCCTTAAGGATAACGGGGTAATGATTCACCGGTATACGACCAAGGAACATAAGCCCCGCGGACTGTTTTGTGCCATCGGCAGATGCACGGACTGCGTAATGGTGGTCAATGGAAAACCGAACATCAGGACCTGTGTCACCAATCTCGAGGAGGGAATGGTTGTGGAAACGCAGTACGGCAGAGGAGCCAAAGCAGACGGGAAAGGATGTTAGAAGATGAAGCGATATGAACTGATTGTGGTAGGAGCCGGTCCCTCAGGACTTTCGGCGGCCATCGAAGCGGCCAAAAGAGGCCTCAATGTAATCGTCTTCGATGAGAACGCCAAGGCCGGCGGACAGTTATTTAAACAGATACATAAGTTTTTCGGATCCAAGGAGCATCACGCAAAGATTAGGGGATTTAATATCGGAGAAATGCTTTTGAAAGAGGCGGCCGAGGAAGGTGTAGAGGTGGTGCTCAACGCGACGGTCACCGGACTGTATGGCGAAAAAGAGGTGACGGTAAGAGTCGACGATGAGATCCGTCATTACAAAGGAGATTCCGTCATAATCGCCACCGGCGCGGCGGAGAACATGGTTACATTCGAGGGTTGGACCCTCCCGGGCGTCATCGGAGCCGGAGCGGCACAGACGATGATGAACCTGCACGGCATTCAGCCGGGCAAGAAGGTTCTGATGCTCGGCAGCGGAAACGTAGGTCTGGTTGTTTCATTTCAGCTGTTGCAGGCCGGATGTGAGGTGGCCGCCATCGTGGATGCGGCGCCCAGAGTCGGAGGATACGGCGTACACGCCGCCAAGGTGGCCAGATGCGGAGTTCCGTTCTATTTATCCCACACTATTCTAAAAGCACACGGCGAGGATTGCGTCACAGGCGTAACAATCTGTGAGGTTGATTCGAACTTCAAGCCTATCGAGGGTTCAGAGAAGTACTTCCCGGTGGATACAATCTGCCTGGCGGTAGGTCTTTCTCCCATGTCCCAGCTTCTCAAGATGTCGGGCTGCCGGATGGTGGACGACCCCAAAAGGGGCGGACAGGTGCCTGTGGTCGGGGAGTACGGAGAGACCTCCGTTCCCGGAATCTATGCGGCGGGCGACGTCTCCGGCATAGAGGAGGCATCGTCGGCAATGATCGGCGGAAGCATCTGCGGTGTGTGCGCGGCCGAGTACCTCGGGTATTGCACCCCGGAGGAGAAGGACGAGGCACTCGAAAAGTATACGAAGGCACTCGACAGCCTCAGGCAGGGCATGTTCGCCCCGAAGAACAGGGGCAAGCTTATCGAGAAGACCGAAGAGGGCATAGACATCTCGATGAACCTGTTAAAGAAAGGCTTCGTCGCCGAAGACGAGATAGAGCGTTTCCCCGGTGTGGTTAAAAAGCCCGGAATCCATCCCGTTGTCGAGTGCACGCAGAACATTCCTTGCAATCCCTGCAGAGACGCGTGTCCGAAGGGCTGCATAAAGATTGAGGGTAACATAACACACCTGCCGGAGATATCCGACGACGTGGAGTGCACAGGCTGCGGCATGTGCGTGGCCAGCTGCTCGGGACAGGCAATCTTCCTGGTTAACGAGGACATTGGCGACGGCTTCGCATCGGTGACCATCCCCTACGAGTTCACGCCGATTCCCGAGGAGGGAACAGTAGGATTCGGACTCGACAGGAGCGGAGAGAAGGTCTGTGAGGCCACGGTAATGTCGGTTAAGAGCGTAAAGGCGTTTGATCATACGAACCTTCTTACCATGAAGGTGCCGAAGGAATACGTCATGAAGGCCCGATTTTTTTCAGTATAGCAGCAGGGAGGAACCAAGATGAACACGGTATTGGACAGAAGTAAGGATATCGGCGAATTCGTTCCCCAAAGTGACGACGACATGCTGATTTGCAGATGTGAGGAAATCACGAAGGGTGAAATCAGACAGGCCGTTCATGACGGAATGTGGACGATCTCCGAGATCAGAAGATATTTAAGATGCGGAATGGGGCTCTGCCAGGGACAGACCTGCGCGAAGCTGGTGAAGTCGATTGTGGCCAGGGAGCTGGGGGTTTCCTACGATTTCCTGGAGCCGGCGGCGGCCAGGTCGCCAATGAGACCCGTTGAGATGGTGGTTCTCGGAAAGGAGGCGGATGACGATGAGTAATGAGCGTTCGGATGTAGTAATAATCGGCGCCGGCATCATCGGCTGCGCCACCGCGTACTACCTCAGCAAGCTGGGCAAAAGCGTTACGGTGCTCGAGGCCAGCGACAACATAGGAAACGGCGGCTCGACCAGAAACGGCGGAGGCGTTCGTCAGTCCGGAAGGGACCCGAGGGAGCTCCCGCTGGCAATGCACGGAATCGCCAACATCTGGCCCATCCTCTCCGAGGAGCTGGGAGTGGACTGCGAGTACCACAAGGACGGAAACTTAAGGCTCGGCAAGACGCCGGCCCACCTGGAGATACTCCAGGGGCTTACGGACCGCGCAGCGGCGTGCGGACTCGACGTTCGGATGATCGATGCGGTCGAGGTTAAAAAGATAAACCCCCACCTCTCCGACGAGGTAATCGGGGCCAGCTGGTGTCCCACCGACGGGCACGCCAATCCGATGAAGACGACGCTGGCATTCTACCGGAAGGCCAGGCAGCAGGGGGTGAGGTTTATAACCGGCGAGAAGGTGCTTTCCTTAAAGAAGGTAAAGGGACGTGTCACTCAGGCAGTATGCGAAGAGACGGTTTACGAGGGCGACTATATAGTCGTGGCGGCCGGATACGAGTCGCGTGAGATTCTCTCAAGCGTAGGGCTGGACGTCCCCATGTACACGATGCTCGAGGAGTGCCTGGTCACGGAGGCTCAGCCCCACATGTTCGACCAGATGCTCGGCACGGCGGAGGCCGACTTTTACGGTCATCAGTCGGACCACGGCTCGTTTGTGTTCGGCGGATCGTCAGGCTATGAGATGGAGAACCGGAACTGTAACACGGTCAACTCTCCCTCGAACTCGGCCATCGGGGCGCCCTGTATCTGCAGGGGAATCATGAAGTACTTCCCCGAGCTTAAGGATGCGAAGATCGTTAGGACATGGGCCGGATACCTCGACGTCTGCCAGGACGGAGTACCGGTGCTCGGCATGACCGATGAGGCTGAAGGGCTGGTAATTGCCTGTGGATTCTCCGGTCACGGATTCGGAATCGGACCCGCGGTGGGAGAGCAGCTGGCAATGCTGATAACCGAAGGGAAGACCTCGGTTGACATAAGTGGCCTTAAGTACGGCAGATTCAAGGCCAAGATTTAGAGATTAAGAGAGAATTTGGAATAGACGGGTTGGTTGGACATAGAAAGGAAATGTGTGTATGAAAGTTGCAATCGAAGAATTATCCAGAGTAGAAATCATCACAAATGAGGCAAAGTTAGAGGAGCTGGTCAAGGCGTTCTCGCACTTCGGAATCACCGGAATGACCATTTACGACGCGAAGGGCTGCGGAGTGCAGTTCGGAACCCCCGAGTACGAGGACGGAAAGAATCCCGTTCCCCAGCTTATTAAGAAGCAGGCGATGATGGTCGTATTGCCCTCCAAGCAGGTGGACGCGTTCCTCGAGTTCGTGGGCAAGTCCCTCTACACCGGACACATCGGAGACGGAAAGATCTTCGTTTCGCCCATCACAAACGCCATCCGCGTAAGGACGGGCGAGGAAGGAATGGAGGCGCTTACGGAAGGCTTGCTTGACTAGGAAAGGAGGCGACGCTTATGAATGAAAAGAAAATATCTTTGGCCAGCGTCATTGCCACCGGCGTAGGCCTGGTCGTTGCCTCGACCTGTCTGCTCTCACTGGCGATTGGATCGTCCGCCATAGGAACCACATTCATCATAACCATGGTGGTGGCCTGTGTGGTGAACATCCTCACGCTGATGTCAATCGCAGAGCTTAACGCGCTCATGCCGAACCTTACCGGAGGCCTGGCACAGTTTTCACTGGCCTGCGTGGGACCGTTTATCACGATTATCTGCATGGTCGGCGGCTACGCCCTCTGCAATTCCCTGGCGGGATCGGTCGAGGGAGCAATGTTCGGAAACACCTTCGCGAGCATCTTCGCGGGGCTTCCCATTCCGGCATGGGGCTACACGGTAGCGCTCGTTCTAATCCTGATGTGCACGAATATGAACGGAGTGGATGTGTTCATCAAGGTTCAGGATTTCGTGGCATTTGGACTTATCTTATCCCTCGTGGTCATGGGCGTTATGGGAGCACTGGGAATCGGCACGGGAGAGATCGTGGAGCAGCCCGCAGTGCTCGCATCGGACTTCAGCAGCGTGACGGGACTTTGCGGACTGGCATTCTTCCTCTTCGTAGGTGGTGAGTATGTAATTCCGCTCACGAAGGATTGTAAGAACCCCAAGAGAGACATTCCACTGGGAATGATCCTAAGCATGATAATCATCCTCGTGATGCAGGCGTTTTTGGTATTCGGCTTTAAGAATTACGCATCCTGGGATGAGCTGGGACAGAGTGCTACGCCGCATGTCTTATACGGACAGATGCTCCTGGGACCTTTGGGTAAGTACTGGATGGTTGTGGTCACATTGCTGGCATCTATTAGCTCGGTGAACACAATCATGAACTCCCTGGCATACATCCTCATGGGGATGTCGAAGATCGGGCTTCTGCCCGCGTTCTTCCAGAAGGTCAATAGGAAGGGGGCTCCCTTCATCGGCATCATGCTCGAGGCGGTCATCTTCATCGCCCTGAATGTG
This sequence comes from Eubacterium sp., assembly GCA_024681495.1. Classification (GTDB taxonomy): domain Bacteria; phylum Bacillota; class Clostridia; order Lachnospirales; family Lachnospiraceae; genus RUG14243. The sequence continues at coordinate 7,515 of JAILAS010000099.1, forward strand.
ACGGGGCTTTCCACCACGGACTCGATATCCTACATGATTTCCGTGCTGGCTGTACTGTGGCTGATAAGCTACATCATTTCAAACCTGAACGTAATCCTGCTCAGGAAGCGGCTGCCCAACGCACCGCGCACGTTTAAGGTGCCCTTCGGCTACCTGCTCCCGATACTGGGAATGATAGGTTCGGCCTATATGATTTACAACATTGATCCGGACTGGGGTGTGAAGCTTTCACTGTATAAGGTCGTGGGTATCACGCTGATTGTGCTGGCAGTCTACTCATTTATCTGGGTTAAGTTAAAGGTTAAAAGACCGTTATTGGCGCCATACCCCATCAAGGAGGTAATGGCAATGGAAAGCGAATTGTACGCTGTTTATCACAACAAGAATAAGAATGGAGGAAACAACTATGGCAGAGGTAATGAAGAAGGAAAATCAGCTGGACTTACTGTATCTGAGTGAACCCGATATGATAAAGGCAGGCGTCAACGACGTGGTGGCCTGCACCGAGTGCATGGAGGAGCTTCTTATCACGCTTGATAAGGGAGATTATCTCATGGGCGGAGAGAACGGAAATTCCCACGGAACGATGATTACATTCCCGGACGATCCCAAGTTCCCGAACATGCCCAAGAACGGCCCCGACCGCAGGTTTATGGCCATGCCCGCATACGTGGGTGGTAAGACCGACATGGCCGGAATGAAGTGGTACGGCTCCAACGTGGAGAACAGGGACAAGGGCCTCCCCCGCTCCATCCTCATGGTAATGCTTAACGACAAGGAAACGGGCGCGCCTCTTTCGCTCATGTCTGCGAATCTCCTTTCCGCATACCGCACGGCCGGAATCCCCGGAGCCGGCGTAAAGAACCTGGCTGTGAAGAACGCTAAGGTGCTCGGAATCGTCGGCCCCGGCGTAATCAACATCACCGCCATCGAGACGTTCGCGGCTCTTCGCCCGACGCTCGACACCCTTAAAATCAAGGGCAGAGGCAAGGCTTCCATCGACCGCTGCATCAACTTCGTGAAGGAGCATCTGCCCCAGTTCAAGACCATCACCGTGGTAGACACCGTGGAAGAGTGCGTCAGGGATTCTGACATCTTAAGCTTCGCGACATCCACCGAGATGGGCATGGACAGGAGCCAGTACCCCTTCATCGACGAGAGCTGGATTAAGCCGGGCGCGCTGTTCTGCATCCCCGGTTCCGGAGACTTCTCCGACGAGTTCATCTGCAGCGGCAAGGCGAAGCTCGTGTGCGATAACATCAAGCTCTACGAGGCATGGTCTGAGGAGTACCCGTATCCGACCTACAACACCATCTACATCCCCGGGTGCCTGTGGCTCGACCTCGTTCACGAGGGCAAGCTCTCCAAGGACAAGATCATAAACCTCGGCTCCATATTGAGGGGCAATGCGGAGGGCAGGACCTCCGACGACGAGATCATCATCTACTCCGTGGGCGGAATGCCCGTAGAGGACGTGGCATGGGGCAAGAAGTGCTACGACAAGGCAAAGAAGATCGGAGTCGGAACCAAGCTCAACCTTTGGGATCACCCCTACTTGTTCTAGGGTATCCATACATCAACCATTTTTAACTCAGTCGGAGTACAAGCTCCGACTGAGTTAAACGCTCCGCGAGGATGCGCACGGATTCGGA
>JAILAS010000150.1 GCA_024681495.1 Eubacterium sp.
CACCACGGTTGTGCTGGTTATCGTATTCGGCACGGTCCTCGACAGGGGAGACGGGCAGTTCCCGTTGTACATCATTGGCGGACGCCTCATGTACAGTTTCTTCTCCTCGGGCACGAAGGCCGCGGCCACCTCGATACGTAAGAATTCGGGAATGATAAAGAAGGTTTACGTGGCGAAGTACCTGTATCCGCTGTCCAGCGTTATGTTTAACTTCATTATTTTCCTCATATCGCTGCTGACGCTTATACCGGTTGCTATATACACCCGCACGCTGCCTACGCATTACATCTGGCAGGTTATCCCCGCGCTGGCGATACTGATAATGCTGACGCTGGGTGTGGGAATGATTCTGGCGACGCTGATGGTCTTCTTCAGGGACATGGAATATCTGTGGAACGTTGTGCTGCTCCTTATCATGTACATGTGCGCGATCTTCTACTATCCCGAAAAGATTATTCAAAGTGATTACGCGCCCATCCTGACCTTTAACCCCGTATACTGCACCATCGACATCTTCAGGGGCGGCATCATGGGATATCAGGCGGCGAGCTGGCAGTTCGTATATTCGTTTGTTTTTGGGGTGGTAGTAATGATTATTGGTACAATATTGTTCAGATCCAAGCAGGACAAGTTCATCCTGCACATCTAGGTTTAAAGGAAGTTTTATGGCTAAGGGCTGGAATATAAAAATAGATCAGGATAACGTAGAGATAGACGGGGCCGGTAAGCCGTCCGTGGTCGTCAAGGACGTTGGAATGTGCTTCAACCTCAGTCCCCAGAAGGTCGATTCCCTGAAGGACTACGTAATAAAGATGATTAAGCGCGAGCTCGAGTATGACGAGTTCTGGGCGCTCAAGGATATATCGTTCACCCTCAAGAGGGGTGAGAGGCTCGGCATCCTCGGCCTGAACGGCGCAGGAAAGAGTACGCTGCTCAAGGCCATTGCCGGCGTGTATAAGCCCACCGAGGGAACGATAAAGCGATACGGCAAGATTGCTCCCCTGTTGGAGCTTGGGGCCGGATTCGACCGTGAGTACACGGCCCGGGAGAACGTGTTTCTCTACGGCGCGGTGCTCGGCTACAGCAAGGAGTTCATCCAGGAGAAGTTCGACGGCATCATCAAGTTTGCCGAGCTCGAGAACTTCGTGGATGTGCCGCTTAAGAACTTCTCGTCGGGAATGAAGAGCAGGCTCGGATTCGCGGTCTGCACGGCGGTGAATCCCGACATCCTGATTCTTGACGAGGTGCTTTCGGTCGGAGACAGGAAGTTCCGCAAGAAGAGCGAGAAGAGGGTTAAGAAGATGATCGAGAAGGGCGTCACGGTGCTGTTCGTGTCGCATTCGCTCGATCAGGTGAAGAATATCTGTGACAAGGCGATGATACTCGAGCACGGTCATATGATTGCATACGGCGACGTGAGCGAGATCGCTCCGCAGTACGAGAAGATGACCGAGTCATGATGTTTCGTGGGATACGAGATTGACTGAAGTATGAGGTGCGTGTATGAAGGGTAAGCTGATATCCGCAAGTGTTTTGTGTGCGGCGGCGGCGCTAATGTTTAACTTCGCGGGGGCGGCGAACGCCTCCGGTGATTCCGATGCGGCGGAGGCGGTGTCTCTTTCGTGTCAGGTCGCATCGGGGGATGCCGCGTACGCGCAGGATGCGGTAGATACGGCGAGCATGATAAAAGGGTTTGTAATACAGGCGGGAGTGGTAGACGGAAGCGATTCCGAGTCTATCGCGCTCGCCGATTCTCTTTATGAGGACATTGAGGAGGCCTATGACGACCTCTCAGAAGAGCAGCGGGAGGCTATCTCCGACAGCTACGAGGCGTTCGAGAACGCGGCCGACTCGCTGGCCCTCACGGAGCAGGCGGCCGGAGAGGGCGAACTGGCCGACAGGGACGTCGATGAGGTCCTCGAGAACTCCTGGCGTTACAACAACGGTCAGCTGATAACCCACGCCGTGGCCGAGGTTACCGAGGAGATTGCCGAGGTGCAGGACGGTGTATCGGACGCCGGCTCTGACCCGGACGACAATTCGGACGACGGGGAGGATGACGGCATTATGTCAACCGACTCCACGGCCGACGACATCGTCTCCCTGACCGTGGATCCCACGGATGCGGATTCGGTCTCGAGGCTCGGGAACGCCGTGGCCGGAGGCGCCGCGGCCATCATCGTGAGCTACGTTTCGGACTCGCCGTCCTATTCGGGCGTTGACTTCTCCAAGTGGCAGGGGGACGTGGACTGGACGAAGGGTCTGTCGAAGGGCATGAAGACCTCGGCCGGCAAGAAGCGGAGCCTCCAGTTCGCAATCCTTCGTATCGGCAGCACGACCGGCACATCTTCGTCCGGATACAGCTACACGCAGGATTCAAAGTTCGACGAGTACGCGGCGGACTGCGAGGCCGCCGGCATTCCCTACGGTGTTTACTATTACTCTAAGGCCACGTCCGTGGCCATGCTCAATAAGGAGGTGGCGGTCATCATCGACGCGCTCGACGGATACGCTCCGTCCCTCCCCATTTACCTGGATATGGAGGATTCGTCCGTGACCTCGGCGATTGGCACCGACGCCGAGATCAGCGCTATTGCCAGCGCGTACACGGCGCAGATGGCGCTGGCCGGATACCAACCGGGCATCTACGCCTCCGTCGCGTACTGGTATGACTATCTCGAGACCTTCGCCGAGTCCGACAATCTGTCGTACCACTGGATCGCTCAATACGCCGACTACTGTGCGTACGCCGACGAAGAGGCCATAGCCGACTACGGCAAGAGCTGGGCGCAATATCAGGACTACCAGTACTATCAGACCTGGCAGTATTCGTCTACAGGCACTGCTGTGGGCTCGTGGGTGGATTCTACGTACATCGACCTGGACTACTGGTACGGGGAGCTGCCGACGTCGGCCCTGCTGACTTCGGCCGAGGGCAAGCTCGCCAAGCCCACATTGACGCTCAAGAAGGCGAATACGAGCAAGATAGTTATAAAATGGACTAAGGTGGCCGGGGCGAAGGGCTATTACGTCTATAAGAAGGGCGGATCGTACAGCAAGTGGACTGCGGTGGCTACCGTTACCGGGACCAGGAAGTATGTCGACACCGACATCGAGCCCGGATACACCTACCAGTACAGAGTGCAGGCATACGCCGACAATGCGCTGAGCAAATTGTCGTCCTCTCCGAGGATAGTCGTGACCTATCCGAAGGTTACCAACCTCAAGAGCAGCATGAAGGTGAAGTGGAAGAAGGTTTCGGGCGCCACTTCCTATACGGTGTACAGGAAGGCATCGAGCGGTTCGTGGACGGCCGTGACCACGGTGACGACGAACTATTACAAGGACAAGCACGTTTCGAACGGCGTGAAGTACAGGTATAAGGTCGTCGTCAACATGAGCGGAACGGACGGGAGCAGTACGACGCAGGAGGGTATCAAGACCCCCGAGACCTACCGCCTCACCCGTCCGACCATCACCAAGCTTAAGAATAAGACAGGAGCGATTCTCATGACCAAGTGGTCAATGAACGGATACGCCACGGGATACGAGATACAGTATTCCAAGAACAGTTCGGTTAGCAGCTACAAAAAGTCAAAAGTTAAATCCTACCTTAAGTTAAAGAAAAAGAAGAGCCTTTCCCTGGGTACGTGGTACGTCCGGGTCAGGGCATATAAGACGGTGAGCGGGGTCACCAGCTATTCCTCGTGGAGCAAGGTGAAGAGCATAACGCTTACGAAATAGAGCCTTTTTTGCCCGGGTTAATCCCGGGCTTCTCCGTTTCAGGCGGAAGGGCGTTGCGTTGACTTGAACTGCTTATAGGGATATAATAATGTAGTTTGTTTTATACGTCTTCGGCGCCGTTCGGAGGCTGTGTGAAACGGCTGGGAATGAGTTATGAAAGCGAAGAAAGGAAACTTATAAATGAGCAAGAAGCAGCTGTCGCCTGTTAAGCGCAGGAGACGTAAAAAATTAATCGTTTTTATTATAGAGATAATAGTTTTTCTGGTACTTTTGGCACTGGTGTGGGGCTTCCTGAAGCTTAATAAGATTAAGCGTACGGAGATCGACGAGGATAACCTCGGAGTGAGCGAAGAGATCGACTCCGAGCTCGTCAGCGGATACACCAACATCGCGCTTTTCGGACTCGACAACAGGACCATGGGAAACCTTGACAGCGGAAACGCCGACGTTATCATGGTTCTGTCGGTCGATAACGAATCCAAGGAGATGAATCTGGTCTCCAT
>JAILAS010000019.1 GCA_024681495.1 Eubacterium sp.
TGTATTATATAGTAAACTGCAGGAGAGATACATTATCATGATATGTCCGTTTGATATGTATGGGCTTGGCCTGCACAGATACACGTTTGAGAATATTTGCAGGGAGGATAAATCCCTGAGCATGGGAGATAAGACCACGAATATAGTCCTGAATGCTGTAGGCACGGTGGACGATGTCCACGGGAGCCTGAAGGCTTTTCTGGACTATGTGGCGGGGAAACCTGTAGAGGAGGATGAGTTTGTGACTAAAGTAGACGAAGCTGTAAATAAGGCCCGGATGAATAAGGAATGGAGGCGTGATTATATGGTAGCTAATATGCGAGAGCTCGAGATTAAGGAGATAAGCCGGGAGGAAGGCCGAGAGGAAGGTCGCGAGGAAGGCCGGGAGGAAGGCCGGGAGGAAGAGAGAAAAGCTCAGATTGAGCAGATGCTCAGAAGAGGAAGGCGTCCCGAGGAGATTGCCGATTTCTGTGGTTATTCACTTGAACTGGTGATTAAGGTACAGGAGAGCATTTAAATTTCGGGTGGGAAGTAGTATGAAAAAGATCTTTCCGGACTTAAAAACCTGACATATGTTCATGAACATGTGTATGGAATTTATCTCGTTGTGATTAATTCCAAGGGCCGGCGAGATTGTACTTATCTAAGAACAATAATGGTTGACTTGTGCGGCGATTGAGCGTAGAATGAACGCACAAGAGAAATAGGTGGCTCTGACGGCGAGGGTATGTCCCGAACCGAAAGATCTACAGACAGATAAATATTGCGGATATAAATGCGCTATCAGAGCCCGTTTCCTAGAAGGAGACGGGTTTTTTGATGCGTTAGTTGCACCGAACTCGATACGAACAGGAGAAGGCAGATGATTAAGATTGCGATCTACGGAAAAGGCGGAATAGGCAAATCGACCACCACGGCCAATCTGGCCGCGGCCTTTGCTAACCTCGGGAAGAAGGTCATCCAGATAGGATGTGATCCCAAGGCGGATTCCACCATTAACCTGCTGGGAGGAAAGCCCCTCATGCCGGTTATGAATTACATGAGGGAGAAGGACGCCGACCCCGAGGATCTCGAGTCCATCTCCAAGGTCGGATACGGCGGAGTGCTCTGCATTGAGACCGGCGGTCCCACCCCGGGCCTCGGCTGCGCGGGCCGTGGCATCATCGCTACGTTTTCCCTGCTCGAGGAGCTCGAGCTCTTCGAGACCTATCAGCCGGATGTGGTTCTCTACGACGTCCTCGGTGACGTGGTCTGTGGAGGCTTCGCGGCCCCCATCCGCGAGGGCTATGCCAGAGATGTGGTAGTCGTTACCTCCGGTGAGAAGATGGCCCTCTATGCCGCCGGCAATATCCTCACCGCCGTGAAGAACTTCGAGGACAGAAATTACGCCAAGGCCCTCGGTGTCGTGCTTAACTGCAGGGCTGTCGAGAGGGAGGAGGAGCGCGTGGAGGCATTCGCGAAGGAGAACGGCCTTCCGATACTCGCTAAGGTTCCCCGCTCCCAGGACATCATCGACTATGAGGATCAGGGAAAGACCGTGGTTGAGGGAGACCCCGAGCTCCCGGTTTCCAAAGTATACATCGAGCTCGCAGAGAAGCTCCTTCGCGAGTGCCAGGATGTAGGTTGACATAACGCCAATCACCCCCGCGCCCCGCCTCGTTAAGAATCGGTACCCATAACCACCAACTCACCCACGGCTAACCGGATTGCACCCCATTGAACCCCATTGCACCCCATTGCACCCCATTACACCCCATTGAACCCCCTTACACCCCCAAGGAGTCCACATGATACAAACCAACAGCGATAAACTGCATAGATACACGGCCGGCGAGCTCTCCGCGCTGGGCAGGGATGACATTCCGCAGGAGTTCGTCACCCACGCCCACATGGTCTACTCGTCCCCGGCTACACTGGCCTTCAATTCCCCCGGCGCCCAGGGCTTCGGCGTGAAGCGCGCGGGCCTGGCGGTTCCCGGTTCCGTAATGCTCCTGGTGGCACCCGGCTGCTGCGGGCGAAACACCAACCTCATGGACGAGATGCCCGAGTACGAGGACAGGTTCTTCTTCCTTCTGATGGACGAGACTGACCTGGTCACGGGCCGGCACCTGAGGAAGATCCCCAAGGCCGTGAAGGAGGTTACCGAATACCTCGAGGAGAAGGGTAAGCGCCCCTCGTGCGTGATGATCTGCATTACCTGCGTCGACGCGCTGCTCGGCACCGACATGGAGCGAGTCTGTCAGAAGGCGCGCGAGGCTGCAGGCCTTCCGGTGCGCCCCTGTTACATGTACGCGCTCACCCGCGAGGGCAGAAAGCCCCCCATGACATACGTGCGCGAGTCCGTGTATTCCATGCTCGAACCTTCCGGGCGTAAATCCACCACGGTAAATCTGCTGGGCTACTTTGCCCATCTGCGCGATGACTGCGAGCTCTACGAGCTCCTGAAATCCGCGGGCATAAAGAAGATAAACGAAATCTCACGCTGCGCCGACTACGAGGAGTACCTCGGGATGTCGCAGGCGAACTTCAATCTGGTCTTAAACGCGGAGGCCAGGCTGGCCGCCCAGGACATGGAGAAGCGCCTGGACATGCCCTACATCGAGATGCGCAGGATGTATCAGCTGCAGCGAATCGAGAACCAGTACGCATCGCTTGGCGCGGCCATTGGCGCCACGTTCGAGACCGGCGCATACAGGGAGTCCGCGCAGCGGGCCATAGACGACTTCGTCTCCACCCATGGCAGCGTGCGAGTAGCCTTAGGCGAGATGGCGAACGCCGACGTATTCGAGCTCGCGCTGACAATGGCGCAGGCGGGCATAGACGTCCCCGTCATCTACGGCACGGTCACCGAGGCCGAGTATCCGTTCATCGACGAGCTGGCGGCCATATCTCCGGACACCGTTATAATGGCCAATCTGGCCCCGTCCATGGTCAACTACGTGGGCGATGAGGCATTTGACATAGACCTCACGGTCGGCAAGGACGCGGCATGGTACCACCCCACCGCCGCCCATGTCATGTGGTCGGAAGAGGTGCAGCCCTTCGGCTTCGAGGGCGTGAAGGAACTGTTTGAGCAGATGAAGGAGGCGCTGTCATGAAAGGTTTATGGAAATACATCCCCCCCTTCGCCCCGGATCAGTCCGGAGCCTGCTCGGTGCTCTACGGCTACGGCGGTCTGACCGTCATCTGCGATGCGGGCGGCTGCGCCGGCAACGTCTGCGGATTCGACGAGCCCAGGTGGTTCACCGGGAAGAGCGCCATGTTTTCGGCCGGTCTGCGCGATATGGACGCCATCTTCGGCCGTGATAAGCAGCTGGTCGCGAAGCTCAAGGACGCCATCGACACCGTTTCGGATGGCATGGACATCCCGTTTGCGGCTATTGTCGGCACGCCGGTTCCCGCGGTTATTGCCACGGACTACGCGGCTCTTAAGCGGATGGCGGAGAAGGAGACGAACCTCC
>JAILAS010000040.1 GCA_024681495.1 Eubacterium sp.
CAGGTCACTCCCACAGATGCCCCGTCATACATGTAGCTGTTCACCGTTATGATATTCGCCTCGGGCAGATACAGGTTTTGTGTCGCTCCGTTCGCAGTGTTTCCCTTTACTACCGGAAAACCACTGACATATACGGTTCCGGCGGCATAGATTCCTCCGCCGCTGGTGTTAGTCGCAGTATTTCCGATAATCTCTCCGCCGGAAAGATTGAGGGTACACGAGTCATAGTTAAAGATACCGCCTCCGTAATATTTAGACGTGTTCCCGGAAATATCTGTCCCCGAGGCATTCAGAGTACCCCTGTTATAAACGCCTCCGCCCTTGGCATCTGAAATATTTCCCTCAATGGTTCCGCTATCCAGTTCGACTGTGGCGCTTCCCGAATAGTGGTTATTAGCTATTCCTCCGCCATTGCCGCCCGATGAATTATCCTTTATGGTTCCATCGGACATGGTGAATACGGCGTCCCCGTAATAGGCGTAATTGTGTACGCCTCCGCCTCCGCTCGACGAAGATGCGTAATTATCTGAAATAACTCCCTCATCGCTCAGCGTAAACGTGGCCGTTTTTGAGCTGTTCTCGCACTTGTTATAGACTCCTCCTCCTACTAAGGCGCTGTTACCGGAGATTTCTCCGCCTGATACGGACACCTCACCCTCGACGTTATAGATGCCGCCGCCATATTGTGAGGTTTGGTTATCTGATACAGAACCACCACTCATGACCACAGTGCCGCGGATGTTAAAAACTCCGGCTCCGTACGACTTAGTGGAGTTTCCTGCCAGGGTTCCTCCCTCGATTTTAAGTTTGCCGCTGTTGTATACCGCGCCGGCGGAGCCGCTGTTGTTCGCGCCTCCCGTTACGAGTCCGCCTTTCACCGTAACCGCGGTGTAACTGATGTCCGAAGACTTATCCACGGTAGTATATCCATTCATGAGGGTGGAGTCGTCACCGGCATACTCATATACCGTGTTCGAAGCGGTAGATGCCCCATCCACGATCTTCAGATATCCCGAGTTACTCATTACATATCCGGAGGAGCCTCCCGCCGTACCCGCGAGGCCGCGATCTATGACATGTCCGTTTAAGTCCAGCACGAACGAACGTGCACTCGGGACCGACAGCGCGTATTCGGCATAAGTGCCGTCGCCCTCTCCAAATACCAAATCACTCTCGAGGACGGCCTTACCACCCGCCTGCATCGCCTCGTAGAGACCGCTCCATGTGGAAACCGTCTCAGGCTTGGTAATATATATATCCCCATCAACAGCTTTAAAGACATACGCGGAAAGATCCGATGAGAAGTAATCCAGATAGTCCATCAGCGAGGTAACGTTGGTTGCGGCCGGCTCGATAATTACACACTCCGAGTAGCCTTCCGATCCAAATGCCCTTCTCACGCCCAGGTCTGCGCCCTCCGTGAGCGCTCCGTTCACGGCAATTTTCGTATCCTTCGCCAAAGATAAGTTTGACGCAATACCTGACGATAAGTTTCCTGTCACCACCGGTGATCCCGACACGTAAAAATAAGAGTCTTTACTTACGTATATGCCCGCACTGGAAGCGCCGGCCGGCACCTCGTTTTCAGTAATGGTGCCGCCGGTCAGATAACAGGTGTTAGTGGCACATATGCCTCCGGCGTATGATGTTGCGTAGTTTTGGGCTATATAACCTCCGTTAACGGTCAAAATACCTTTGTTATAGATTCCTCCGCCGACTTTTGCGGTGTTACCGCTGATTTCTCCGTCATTTACCGTTAATATACCGCTGTTATATATTCCTCCGCCATCGTACCCTAACGCGTAGTTACCGGAGATATTTCCGCCCTCGATGGTAAGCGTTCCATTATTTAAGATGCCACCACCGTTTCCGTAATTGTAACCGCCTGTAATGGTTCCGGAATAATAAGAGCTGTCCTCGATAGTGGCCGTCGCTCCGGAATCGATACAAATAACATATCCATCGGTTGTAGACGCGGTAAGGCCGCGGTCTATCGTGTAACCGTTCAGATCGAGAGTAACGGTGATACCGTAGGGCACCGTCAGAGCGGTTTCGGCGTAATTGCCGTCCCCTTCGCCGTAGGTCACATCAGCCGAAAGCTGAATGCTGCCGCCGGCCTGCAGGGCTGAGTAGAGCTCGCTCCATGTAGAAACCGTGGTTACGTCGTCAGCCTTCACATTCTCTTTTCCCAACGAAGGCATGAGACTTAAGACCATGGCTATCGCCAGGGCCCACGCAAAGAACCGTTTGGGCAGACTTTTAGTGCTGCCTTTTCTTTCTTTCATAATAAGACTCCTCCCAAGACATACGTCAAAAAACGTAAAAATAGAACTTTTTCATACACAGTTATTCTAATAAAAATCAAAAGCCAGTTCAACCACAACCTTCCCCTTTATCATTGAATTATCGGCGCCTTCGTGGGGAAAAGCTGCTCTGTGCGTTGTTTTATGTAAACCGTTAAATTTCTCTGGCAATTTCTCCGATATATGTTAAAATATGACACTAAAAGGGAGGACACGCTATGAAAAACATATTTGCCAAAAGAATTCTTGCACTCACCCTCACACTCACCATGGTCGGAGGGTGCGTTTTTTCCGCCAATGCGGCCGAACTGAAATCAGACGCCGCTGGCGAAACTTCGACTCTTCTGCAGGCTTCGACCACGTCCGGAGCCACCACCACCAGCGGATCAGACACGTCGGACGACTCCGGCGCCACGACCACATCCGGGTCTGATACCGGCACCGGCGACGAGACGGATCCCGGCACTTCCACAGGCACCGGCGACGAGACCGATCCCGGCACCTCCACAGACTCGGGCGAGGAGACCGACCCCGGCACCTCCACAGACTCGGGCGAGGAAACGGATCCCGGCTCTTCCACCGATCCAGACGATGAGCCGGAAGTCACCGTACCGGACTGCTACGAAATCACGATAAAACCCACATCGGAAGCCAAAAGCGACCTGAATTCCGTTCTCCAGCCATACCTCGACGAGGCTGCGGAGAACGCCACCGCAGAAATCCCGTACGTCATAACCATACAGAAGGGAACCTACACGCTTTCTAAGGCCCTTTGCGTCTACAGCAACACCACCATCGTCGCGACGGGCTGCACCATCAAGCTCGAGTCAACCACTGCGACGCACATGCTCCAGAGCGGCCGCCCCTCGAAGGAGAGCTACACCGGATACGACGCGTTTAAGAACATCGTCATCAAGGGCGGTACCTGGAACACCAACGGGCCCAAGTACTCGAAGTATCTGGGCCACGAGGGGCGCGTCATCGTACAGATGGCCCACGTTACCGGCCTTACGGTGCAGGGCATCACATTCAAGGGCTCCGTGGACAACCACACCATGGAGGTCGCAGCGTGCGAAGACGTGCTGGTCAAAAACTGCGTATTCGACGGGGTGAGCGTCAACTACAAGAACTCCTCGGCCCGCGAGGCACTGCAACTCGACCTGTGCGATAAAAACTACGGCTCCTACTACACCTCCGGCGAACCCGTCCTCTCCGTGCACAACATGGAGGTGACCCGTTGCACGTTTAAGAAATGTATCTGCGGCGTGGGCTCGCACAAGGTCAACACCTCGGATCCGTTCTCGAACATCAGCATTCATGACAACACGTTCACGGACATAAAGACGTCTGCCATAACCTCGACGAAAATATCGCACGACAATGTGGCCATAAACGTCCAGAACATGGTCAACAGCTCGGTCTGCAACAACACCGTAAAGAACTGCGGCGGAACCGCCATCCGCGTCTCCGACAATTGCCGCGGAACCGTGGTAAAGAACAACGTCATCTCCGGGTGCGTCAACAAGGGCATAATGGTGCTGAACGACGTGACTCCCAAGAACTGCAAAATGGCCGAAATCACCGGAAACACCATCAGCAACATCACCGATGGAGCGGGTATTCAGATCTGCGGAGCCACCGTCACGACGATAGCCAACAACACCGTAAGCAACACATTGACGGGCATTGTACTCATGAAGCAGAAGGTAAAGTGCCATGTCACGAGTATCAGCAGCAACAAGGTTTATTCAGCCCGAAAGTCCGGCGTGAACATACAAAAATCCACGGTCGGCAGCTTGGACGGCAACTTTATCAAGGGCTCGAAGAAGGCCGGAGTCTCCGTGGAAAAAACCAAAATCACCGACATCACCAACAATACTGTCAAGGGCTCGAAGGTGACCGGAATGCAGATTATCAAGAGCTCATCGGTGACCAATATCGCCAACAATACGATTAAGAACACCGGGAAGAATGCCATAGCCGTCTACGGCAAGAGCCAGGTGAGCTCCATAAACAACAACGCTATTACCAAGGCCAAAAAGCACGGCATCTCGATCTACGGTTCATCCAAAGTTACCGCGATTAAGGCGAACAGCGTGGTTAACATAAAAGAATTCGGCATCCTCATGGCGTCTAAGTCTAAGGTAAAGAGAATCGTCAAGAACACCGTGACCGGCTGCAAGCGCTACGGCATCTATGTAATGGCCGGAACCAGGGCAAATAAGATAGCCGGAAACAAGGTCAAAAAATGTAAGAAGAAAATCGTAAACAAGGGTAAATAACCCCTTTGAAAACACAAAATACGCGGGGAAAGCGTCCGGGCTTCTCCCGCGTATTTTTTACCTTCTTATATGCTTCGCTCTCTATTTAACCTTAACCTTCCTGCCGATTCCGCGCTTCTTAAGGATCTTCCTGTAGAGCTTCTTCTTTGACTTGGGCACTTTTATCTTCGCCTTCTTGTGAATGCCCTTGAAGGCTTTGGCGCCCACCGACTTCATCATGAGCCGTTTGGTCTTTATCTTTATGTTCTTAAGCTTCTTGCATCCGAAGAACGCCTTCTTGCCTATTGCCACGACTTCCTTGCCTATCACAATCTTCTTAAGCTTCTTACACTTGAAGAACGCCTTGGGCCCTATGACCTCGAGGTTACTGCCGCCCGTAACCCTGGTGATCGTATTGTTTTTAGCGAAGGCTCTGTTCGCAATCGACGTCACCCTGAACACTACGCCTCCCAGCGTAACTGTCGCCGGGATAACAATGCTGCCCTTGTTGGTGGTTCCGGTTAAGGAGACCGTAAGCGCATCGATATCCGTCACCTGATAGGTATTCCCCGAAATGGTGTACGTATTGCCGACCGTAATGGTCCCGGTGCTGCCCGAACCGGAACTGTCGCCCGAGCCGGAGTCGCTTCCCGAGCCGGAGTCGCTTCCCGAACCCGAGTCGCTTCCCGAGCCCGAGTCGCTTCCCGAGCCCGAGTCGCTTCCCGAGCCGGAGCCGCTCGAAGACGCCTCTTTAACGGTGAGAGTTACCGTAAATGTTATTGACTCGTAGTTGGTCGAATCTGTCGGCGTGAATACCACCGTATACTCGGTAGACCCACTGTCGGAGAGCCCGGGAGCAATGGTTGAATCCGCCCAGCTGAACGTTCCCTCCAGCTCGACCCCGTCAACCATCATGACTCCCTCGGTGAGCGTGCTGTTGTCCAGAGTCTGACCGACCGTAATCTCACCCGCGATCGGCTTGATGTGAACCGCCGGGGTTAGCTTCGTAATGCTATAGGGTACGGACACACTCTTGCCGCCCCATGTCATAACGGCTACGTAGTTGCCGGCATCCGTGGGTGCGGATGAGAGCGCGCTTCCGTATGCGGCCGTATTGCCGGCCCCGGTGGAATGATAGTATTCGATCCCGGGTTTAGCCGCCAGGGAGTCGATGTATGTCTCGGGATAACCGGTGACAGTACCCCCGTGGGGAAGCCCGTCGTAAGCGCAGCTTGCAACGCCCGAGAGGGCTATCGTAAACGTATTGGTGTCGTATCCGTCCGTGCAGCCCTCCGTACAGGTCGCCGTGATGGTATTGCTCAGTGTGGAGTACGTAAAACTGTGCGCATGGCTGTCGAGCCTGAGCTGTCCGTCGGGTGTGACTGCCACTGTGTAATCCGTATTGTCGGACGAGAAGTAGCTCTTATACGTTCCGACGGTGTCAACGTCGATGCTCGAGTCGATATCCGTAAACACATAAGGAATGGTCGTATAATAGGGCACTGCCACGCCGATGGATGCACCGTCCGTCAATGCGCCGGTTATATTGATCTTATTGGTCGTCGCATTGTCTGAGCTTATGTACAGAGCCAGATTGTTGGCCGCGCTGTTCGTCTGGTTTCCGGATATCACGGGGGCGCCCGAGATATTTATCGAGCCGGAATACTGATAGAATCCGCCGCCCGTCACGGTCGATGTGTTGTCTGCAATCTCGCCGCCCGAGAGGTTAAAGACATCCCTGTTAAAGACGCCTCCGCCCTTACCGTTGTCCGTATTGTTGACCTCGTTGGAGCTGATCTCTCCGCCGGACATATTGAACGTTCCGTTATTTAACACTCCTCCGCCGCCATATACTGCGACATTGTCGTACATGTCCGCCGTGCCGGACATGTTGCAGGTGGCGGTTCCCGTGCTGAGCTTCGTGTTGTAGATACCACCGCCATTGGCGGCCGACTCATTGGCCCTGATGGTTCCGGCGCTAATGTCGCACATTGTGCAGCCGCCGTATGCGAAGCTGGCTATGCCGCCGCCGCTGCCCGCGGCCGTGTTCTCCGCAATGGTTCCACCCGTCATCGTGAAGGTGGCGGTGCCGTTGGTGCTGTAGTTATATATTCCTCCGGCGGTTCCTCCCGAGGAGTTGGCTGAAACCTCAGCCTCCCCGCTGAGGGTGAGCACGGCGTTGTATCCGGACGTCTCACAGATGTTATAGATTCCGCCGCATTGTGCTCCGTAGTTATTGGAGACCTCGCCGCCGGTTAAAGCCACGCTTCCCTCGACGTTATAGATGCCTCCGCCGCGCTGTGCCGCATAGTTATCCGAAACGGATCCCCCGCTCATATTGACGGTGCCTCGGGAGCTAAATATGCCGCCGCCATAAGAGCTGGAATAATTTCCCGCGAGGCTTCCGCCCTCGATGCTGAGAGTTCCCGTGTTATACAAAGCGCCCGCAGAACCGCTGCTGTTTACGCCTCCGGTGATAAGTCCGCCGGCCACCGTGACCGCGGTGTAGTCGTTGTCCGAAGACTTGTCCTCAGATGTGTAGCCGGGCTTGTATGTAGAACCGGTATACTCATATACCGTGTTCGAAGTGGTGGACGCCCCATCCGTTACGGTCAAACTTCCATTATTGATCATTACATATCCGGTGCTCGCGCCGTCAGTTCCCGCCAGCCTGCGGTCAATGATATGACCGTTCAAATCCAGGGTGGTCTCGGTTCCGGCCTGAACCACAAGGGTGGATTCGGCAAAAATATCATCGGAATCACCAAAGTAAACGTCCCCGTCCAGTGTCACTGTGCCGCCCCATCTGAGCGCCTTATAGAGATCATGCCAATTATCCACGCTTTTGGGGGATACCAGAGCGAGTCCGTACTTCATCACTGTAATCTCATACCCATCTACATCCGAAAAGAAGCAATCTCTGTAATCTGCGAGAGAGGTTACATTGGTCCCATCCGGTTCTGCTATTAAGTGGGGCTCTGTGATGTAGTTTACCCCTATTTGGGCACCCTCCTCCAGTTCACCGTTCACTATGAGAGCGTCGTTGTTCCATAAATAAACATTGTCGGTCGCATTATTGGCGCCTTTATTATTCGTAATGACCGGCTTGCCGGAAAAACTGATATGGGATGGTTCGCGTGCGTATATTCCTCCTCCGTAACTTTCCCTATAACAAGAGTTGCCGGTTATAGACCCTCCGGTCATATAGAGATAACCGCTGTACACGTAGATGCCTCCGCCACTACCGTATTCAGCGCAGTTATTCCTTACCGATCCATCGTTCATATATACAGTGCCGTCGCCTATATAAATGCCGCCACCATATTCGGTTCCGATGTTATCATAAATAGAGCCTCCGTTCAGCTCCAGGGATGTGACGAACATTCCGCCGCCATAATCACCTTTGTTTCCGGCAATGGTACCCGCGTTCATTATCACCCTGTATCTGTCGGTGATTCCTCCGCCGTAGCCTTCATAGTTGGAATTACCGCCCGTTATGACTCCTCCGCTCAACGTG
>JAILAS010000073.1 GCA_024681495.1 Eubacterium sp.
GGTTGACCTTTGGCATATGTTCTCTGTACACTCTAAGGCAGTTAGCCTTTTCTTCGGTTCTGCCAATTTCCTCGAGGTATGCATCTATTGCCGGCCTGCCGGCAACAAAGTATTCCCAAAGCTTTTCTACAGCCCCGTCGTTCTGCAGGTAATTACCGACCGCACTATATCCGCTTCTGACGTACTCCTTTTCACTGTAAAGAGTGTCGTCCAGGTCAAATATAACTCCCTTCAACGGAAGATTTTTATCACCCTCGGATATACAAACACTCTGATCGAAGCGGCTGTAAACAGCATTGTCGGATACGGGATGAGCTATCGGCTCTTCGCCCGCCAGAAGCTGCAGCACCGTTTCCGCGCTCCTGGCTCCCGCCTTCATAGAGAGTGGAGCTCCACCACCGTAACGCGGATTGATTTCTATAAAATAGTCATCACCGGTTTTATCATCCCTTATGAGCTGAATGGTTATGGGGCCAACAGGCTTGAACCCTTTGATGATATTCCTGCTTTCGGCAATGATCGTATCATCCAATGCAATTCGTGTTTTCAGCACCTCCCCGGCTCTCACCTGAAGGCGAACCCTGGGAGTAATGTAGACAGGATTACCGTCGAAGTCACAGAAAGCATCCACCGTGTATTCGGTTCCATCTACAAACGGCTGAACGATGTAATCCTCCACCTGAGCGGCATACACTTCCAACTCCTCAGCATTCTCGACCTTAAATGCGTTTATGCTGCTGCTACCGTCCTTGGGTTTTATAAAGGCAGGATATCCGGAATTGTATTCCTTCCAATCATTTACGGGCATAGGCGCCTTGCAACCGCAATCCACAAAGAACTGAGATGTATTGTTTTTATCACGACAGATTCTTATATTATCCGGAGCGCTTATCAGCACCTTAATACCACATGCCTCAAACTTCTGTTTGTTTTCCGACAGAACCAGAAGATCGGTATCGATGGTGGGGATGACCAGGTCAATCTCGTCGCTTTTGCATATTTCCAGCAACTCGGGGATGTAATTGTCATCCCTCATTCCGCAGACCTTTCTCGTATAATCACAGTACACAAGCGCGGGGGCATCCCCGGCCATATCAGCACCAAATATTTTTAAATTTTTCCCCAACGTTAAGGCCGCCTGTCGAAACGCCTGAATCAGCTCAATTCTACGGCCAGCGCCGGTAAAGAGAATCCTAAATTCACTCTTCATATCCTAATTTTCTTCCGTCCCCTCAAACACTTCCATCGTCGCGCTCGTCTCCGAGCTTATTCCATCACGCGAAACCACCTTCCTCACGGTCTCAAGGATTATCATTGCGTCCCCGGCCAGGGTGATTCGGTTTACATAATTCACGTCGTTATCGAATTTCTCCTCCCAGGAGATTCCATTGCGCCCCGATATCTGGGCCAGGCCTGTGAGGCCGGGACGTACATCGTGACGATGTTTCTGCTTCTCATTGTAACGTGGCAAATACTCCACCAACAGCGGCCTCGGGCCCACAATGCTCATGTCACCCCTGAGAATGCTGTAGAGCTCCGGGAGTTCGTCCAGGGACGTACTGCGGAGCGTCTTGCCGAAGTCGGTCAGGCGATCCTCGTCGGGGAGGAGCTCGCCGGCCTCATCGCGCTCGTCGGTCATGCTGCGGAACTTGTAGATGCGGAACACCTCCCCATCCCTGCCGGGCCTCTCCTGGGTGAAGAGCACGGGCTTGCCGAGCTTGCGGCCCACCAGCCACGAGGTCACGGCCAGCACGGGGCTTAACACAACAAGCGCCCACGCGGACAGCATGAAGTCCAGTGGGCGTTTGAAATATTTCTCATAGGGGCCGTAGGGGCGATGGGGCTTTTGGCCCGCCAGGTGCGCCCGGGCCTCTCTCTCGTTTTCCTTTATTCTGTCGAGGACGCCTGCAACGACTCCCCCGATTACGATTACAATTGCCAGGAATTTCAATATCTTCTTCATGCGAAACACCCCTTCACGATCTCGATTATCCTGTCCTGCTGCTCGGGCGTCATCTTGATGTCCGAGGGGAGGCACAGGCCTCTGGCGAAGATGTCGCGGCCTGCGTCATTGCCGGCCGAGCCGGCAATATAGGCGTTCGTGGCGCATCGGCCGGAGCCCGTCGCGGTGATGTAAGGGCTCGAGGCGTAGATGGGCTGCATGTGCATGGGCTTCCAGATGGGGCGCCCCTCGGCGTTGTACTTCGCGAGGATCTCGAGGATCTCCGTGGGGCAGCTGCGGCCGGGCTCGGGGGTGTAGAGGGCGCTGCGGTCGCTCCTCACCTGCGGGCACATTGCGTCCTCGTCGACAATGGCGCAGGAAAGCCAGTAGTTCGGCTCCGCCTCGGCCTCGAACGGATTCATCGAAAGCGGCAGGTCCCTGAAGCCGTCCCGGTACCTCTCGTAGATGGCGCGCTTGGCGGCCACGTGCTCGTCGAGATGCGGGAGCTGGCCCCTGATCACGCCGGCAATAATGTTCGATATACGATAATTGTAACCCAGTTCCTCGTGCTGGTACCACGGCGCGGCCTCGCGGGACTGGGTGGACCACTTGCGGGCGCGGTCGGCGTCGTCGGGATGATCGGTCAGGATGGCGCCACCGCTCGAGCCGGTAATGATCTTATTTCCGTTGAAGGA
>JAILAS010000141.1 GCA_024681495.1 Eubacterium sp.
GCCGAGAATCCGCTGGACTACGACGTCGTCATCGTAGACGAGGCGTCGATGGTGGACATCTTCCTCATGCGGTCGCTCCTTTTGGCGATGCCCGCGGGGGCCAGGCTGATTATGGTCGGCGACGTGAACCAGCTCCCGTCGGTCGGGCCGGGCAAGGTTCTGAAGGACCTCATCGACTGCGGCAGGTATCCGACGGTCAGGCTGACGAAGATCTTCAGGCAGGCCGCGCAGAGCGATATAATCGTCAACGCGCATAAGATAAATCAGGGCGAGATGATGCCGCTCACGAACAGGAGTAAGGACTTTTTCTTCATCCCCAAGTACGACACGGAGAGCATCACGAAGGAGGTCGTCTCCCTGTCGAAGAGAATCCCGCGTTATGTAAACTCGGACCCGTACGACATCCAGATTCTCACACCCACCAGGAAGGGGGCGCTGGGCGTTACGGAGCTCAATGCGATTCTCCGTGAGGAGCTGAACAAGCCCGCGGCGTCCAAGACGGAGAGGAAGCACGGGGAGATACTGTTCCGCCAGGGCGACAAGGTCATGCAGACCAGGAACAACTACAAGGCCGAGTGGGAGATCCGGGACAAGTACGGGATCGCCGTGGAGAAGGGCACGGGCGTGTTCAACGGCGAGACCGGCAAGATACGCCTCATAAACGACTTCGCCAGGACCGTGGAGGTGGAGTTCGACGAGGGGAAGATCGTGGAGTACGAGTACGCGTCGCTCGGGGAGATCGAGCCCGCGTACGCGGTGACGGTGCACAAGTCCCAGGGAAGCGAGTATCCGGCGGTGATCCTGCCGCTCTTCGAGGGCCCCAGGCCTCTGCTCAACAGGAACCTCCTGTACACCGCGGTCACCAGGGCCAGGCAGTGCGTGGTGATCGTCGGAGACGAGAAGGTCTTCTACAGGATGATCGAGAACGCGTCGGAGAAGGAGCGCTACAGCGGACTCTCCGACAGGATTGAAGAACTGCTTTCCAAATTGGAGAATCAGGGTTAAAATATAGCAATCCCCCTGCGGTGAGAGGCGGAGGATTCTATGAAAAAATTCATACGCGAGTTTATATATCCGCCGCGCTGTCCGCTTTGCGACGGCGTGATGGACGAAAGGGAGGGGTCGGCGCATGCCGGCTGTCTTTCGCTGGTCAGGTACGCCTGTGAGCCCAGGTGCAAGGTCTGCGGGGCTCCACTTTCCGACGAGAAGGAGGAAAAGTGCAGGGACTGCGCCGCCGTGAGCCACGAGTTCGTGCAGGGGCGGGCGCTTTTCATCTACGCCGAGCCGGTCAGGTCGTCGATCTACCGCTTCAAGTACGGGAACCGCCGGCGTTACGCCGGGTTCTACGCCCGTGAATTCGTGGCGGAAAACGAGATGTGGCTCAGGGAGATTTCGCCGGATGGAATCATCCCCGTGCCCATGCATTCCCGGCGCATGCGCGCCAGGGGATATAACCAGGCGGCCCTCGTGTCGAGGGAGCTGGGCGGACTGCTGGACGTTCCGGTCGTGGAGGATCTGCTCTTCAGGACCCGCGAGACGAAGGCGTCCAAGGCTCTTACGAGGGAGCAGAGAAAAAATAATCTCAAAAATGCTTTTAAAACCAACGGCGATGGGGTACAATTAAACCACGCGCTATTGGTGGACGATATATATACCACAGGTGCTACCGCGGATGCCGCTGCCTCGGCGCTTAAGAGCGCAGGCGTGAGAGAAGTATATCTGGCGTGCGTTTGCATCGGAGAAAATTGAGGGTTCGTCCCTGGACTATTTTGGAGGTTTTAGGTTATGGAAGTTAGAAGTTGTAAGATGTGTAAGAAACTTTTCAACTGCATGGGAAGAGAGACTCTTTGCCCCGCATGTCGTAAGAAGGAAGAAGAAAAGTTTCAGGAAGTTAAGAAATATATAGAAGAAAATAAGGGCGCTTCCGTCGACGAGGTGGCCAAGGACTGCGAGGTTCCCAGTAAGATTATCTATCGCTGGGTAAGAGAGGAGCGTCTCATCCTCAGCGCCGGCAGCGGAATTCTCATCGAGTGCGAGATCTGCGGAAAGCCCATCGTTAAGGGTAAGTATTGCCCCGAGTGCGCCGCCAATATGGCTAACGAGCTCAATGCGGCCATATCCAAGCCCGCGAAGGAGCCCGTGAAGAAGTCCTCTTCTGATAATAAGCAGAGAATGCGCTTCCTCGATAACTAGCAGAAATAAAACTGAAAATTGCGCCGGAGGTAGTCATACTTCCGGCGATTTTTGCGTTGTAGCGTCCCGTTGCCGAGGCGACTGTATCTTTATTTTAGAGGGAGGCTATGGTATACTTACTGTGAGTTTTTGTGCGAAGGAGGAAAACGGATTTGTTGGCCACGTTAGAGGCTTTCAAAAGCGTGATAGCGCGCTATATGTACTGGGCTGTGCCCACTTCATTCAACGCCGTTGACATAATCGAGATTATAATAATCGCGATAGCGTTCTACGAGTTGATGGCCTGGGTGAAGCGCACGCGTGCGTGGGTTCTTATGAAGGGAATTCTCTTCATAATTGCCTTTGTTATTGTTGCGGCCATTTTCCAGATGACCACCATATTGTGGCTCGCTTCGAAGCTGTTCAATGTGGCGATTATCGCCCTTATTGTGGTGTTTCAGCCGGAGCTTCGCAACGCCCTCGAGCACCTTGGGCGAAAGCGGATTTTGCACGGAATATTCTCCTTCGATACGCAGGACGTGCTCTACAGGCGCGACGTGGAGCGCATGGCCGATGAGGTCGCATCCGCGTGCATGGACATGTCCAGGACTCTGACGGGAGCGCTCATTGTATTCGAGAGGGATGTTCCGCTCGACGAGTACGTGCGCACCGGAATAGAGGTGGATGCCAGGGTTTCTAGCCAGCTCATCCGCAACATATTCGAGCACAACACGCCCCTTCACGACGGCGCCGTCATTGTCAGCGATCTGCGCATCACGGCGGCCACGTGCTATCTGCCCCTGTCCGACAGGAAGGACATAAATAAGTCCTTCGGAACCAGGCACAGGGCCGCGGTAGGCATCAGCGAGGTCAGCGATTCCCTTACGGTCATCGTTTCTGAGGAGACCGGCAGGATTTCCGTGGCCAGGGAGGGCGTTCTGGACACAGGCCTCGACAGAGACGGGCTGAAGAAGGCGATTATATCCTTCGAGCTGCGCGATTTGGAGGAGAACGGCAAGGGAAGATTCAGAAGGAGGTTCGGTTATGTTAAAGAAGATAACTGAAAATCTGGGCCTTAAGATTCTTGCCATACTCTTCGCAGTGGTTTTGTGGCTCGTGGTGGTTAACGTCGAGGATCCCGAGATCACCAAGACATATACGGTGGAGGTCACCCAGGAGAACACCGACGTGGTCGAGGATGCGGGCATGGTATACGAGGTGCTCGACAGCAGCGATACCATAAACGTCACCGTCACCGCCAAGCGCAGTATTATAGAGAATCTTTCCGCATCGGATTTCAATGCGGTGGCCGATTTTTCGGATATAAAAGAGGAGCTTACCGAGGGCGAGCACAGTCTGCTCATCTATGTCTCGATGAACAGATACTCGTCACAGGTTACAGTCGACTCGGGTGTACAGTATCTGAGCGTTTCCCTCGAGGAGGAGATGACGCAGACTTTTGAGGTCTCCGCGTCGTTCACCGGAACGGTGGCGGACGGATACATCGTGTCCGGAGTCACCTGCGACCCTGCCACTGTGAAGGTTTCCGGACCTTCCTCGGTGGTCAGCCAGATTGCGACCGCGAAGGCGGTCATCGACGTAAGTGACTTCACGTCCGACGTTACCCAGAAGGTGGAGGTCACCTTCTATAACGAGTCCAACGAGGCGATAGATTCGGACAGGCTCATAGTCAAGAAGGCGAAGGTGGCGGTTACCGCCGACATTTCCATGGAAAAGACTGTCACCCTGGATTTCTCATACAGCGGAGAACCGGCCGATGGATACGAGGTGGCCGGGATAAGCTCGGATGTCAACGAGGTGACTATACTCGGCGACACCGAGGCTCTGGCGGAGATATCGTCCATATCGATTCCCGCGTCGGTGATTGATATAAGCGGAAGGTCGTCCGATTACACCGTAGAGGTGAATCTGGAGAAGTACCTCCCGGACGGTGTGACTCTCTCGTCGTCCTCGTCCACGGCGACCGTCACGGTGACCATATCGCCGTACGGCAACACGGTCGTTAAGTACAGCACGTCGGACATCGTCACGAGCGGTATTGCAGACGGGATGCAGGTCGCATTCTCGGCCGGCAAGGTGACTATAGAGGTCAGCTGCGACACGGATACATCGGATTCACTCAGCGCATCGGACTTTACGGTGAGCGCTGACTTTACGGATATTACAGAGGCCGGAACATATACGATAACGCTGGACGTGGAGGCTCCGGACGGGGTCACGGTTTCCGGCGATGTTACGGCAGAGGTGGTAGTTACATCCACGGATACTACGGAGGATGACAGCACTACGGACACCACCGACTCCGAGGCGGACAGTGCCGAGGACACTACTCAGGAATAAACACTATTAACGATATTGGAGGAACTTTGAAATGAAGAGACTGTTCGGGACGGACGGGGTAAGAGGAGTCGCTAACAGCGAGCTCACCGTCGATTTGGCCATGCAGCTGGGCCAGGCGGGAGCGTACGTGCTTACCCGTGAGACGTCTCATCAACCCGTGATTCTGGTTGGTTGTGATACCAGGATTTCGGGAGAGATGCTGGCCAACGCTCTTATGGCCGGTCTTTGCTCGGTGGGAGCCAACGTGGAGTACGCAGGAGTCGTGCCCACCCCCGCCATAGCATATCTTACCCGTTCTACCGGGGCGGATGCGGGAGTGGTTATCAGCGCATCCCACAATCCCATGGAGTTCAATGGAATCAAATTCTTCAACGGCGACGGATTCAAGCTGTCCGACGCCCTCGAGGATGAGATCGAAGGGTATATAAGAAACGGAATGAAGGGAATCGAGTTCCCCGTCGGAGAGGGCGTGGGAAGGATCACCCACCTGGACGACGCAGTGGAGCGTTATGTAAACTTCGCCGCCGAGTCGGCGCCGGTAGACCTCTCAGGGCTCAAGATTGTCATCGACTGCGCCGAGGGCGCTTCCTATCAGACCTCTGTCAGGACGTTCGAGAGACTCGGGGCGCAGCTCATACCCATACACGTGAGTCCCGACGGAACCAATATAAACCGGGACTGCGGGTCCACTCACATGGAGGAGCTTTCCGCCAGGGTGGTGGAGGAAGGCGCAGACCTGGGCCTGGCCTTCGACGGCGATGCCGACAGGCTCCTGGCAGTAGATGAGAACGGAAATCTCGTGGACGGAGACCAGCTCATGAGCATCTCCGCGCTCTACCTGCGCGATCACGGCCTGCTTAAGAACGACACGCTCGTGGTGACCGTCATGAGCAATCTTGGCCTCATCCGCATGGCCAGGAGAGAGGGGCTTAACCTCGAGACCACGAAGGTGGGAGACAGGTACGTCCTCGAGAGGATGAGAGAGGTCGGAGCGAGCATTGGCGGCGAGCAGTCCGGACACATCATATATCTCGACAAGAACACTACGGGAGACGGACTGCTTTCGGCATTGTACCTGCTTTCGGCGATGGTGGAGAGCGGCAGGAAGCTCTCGGACCTCGCCACGGTTATGGAGATTCTGCCGCAGGTTCTCATCAACGCACCGGTGGACAATGAAAATAAGCACGCATACATGTCGTTCCCCGCAATCGCTCAGGCGATCGAGGAACTGGAGGAGTTTTTCTCGGACAAGGGAAGGGTGCTCATACGCCCCTCCGGCACCGAGCCTCTGGTCCGTGTCATGATCGAGGGCGATGACGAAGAGCTTATCAGGAGTAAGGCACAGGAACTTGCCACGCTTATAACAGAAACTATGAGTCAGAGGAAATAACGATGTTAAGTAAAGAAGTCAAGGTGAATTGTCCCATTGGACTTTTAGTCGAGCCCGCCGGCGTGGTATGTAAGGAGGCCGTGGCCTTCAAGTCCCACGTCAATATCGAGTACGAGGGCGGCACGGCCAACGCCAAGAGCATGCTCAGCCTTTTGGGGGCTGCCATCAGGGACGGAGACAGGATAACGATTATTTGCGATGGAGAGGACGAGGAGGAGGCTCTTAACGTCATAGCCGACGTTTTTGAGAATCGTCTGGGATAATTACTGGATATGATTGATGTTGAAGTAAGTGTCATAATGGCCGTTCGCGACGGGGCCAGATATCTGGAGGACGCACTGGATTCGGTGTTTATTCAGAGGCTCCCGAAGGGTAAGAGGCTGGAAGTGATATTTATAGATGATGCATCGTCGGACGGAACCGGGGATATCGCCGAGAGATACGCGGAGAAGTACGACGGGGTCATAACGGTGATTCACAACGAGGTGAACCTCGGGGTGGCCGCCAGCCGAAACATGGGCATAAAGATGGCCCGTGGAAAGTACATCGCCTTCCTGGACGGGGATGATGTCTGGCATAAGGACAAGCTTAAGGTGCAGCTTGAGATGCTCGAGGAGACCGGATGCGTAATGTCCGCGACGTCCAGGGTGAATGCTGACGAGAGCGGATGCATAACGGGAGGCGTGTTTAAGATTCCCAACAGGGTTTCCTACAGGAGGCTCCTGAAGTCGAACACCATCGCCTGCTCGTCGGTCCTCGCACTGGCGGGGCCGGTCAAGGAGTTCGGGATGGAGCACGACGAGCTCCACGAGGATTACATACTGTGGCTTAAGATATTGCAGAAGTACGGCCCCTGCGCCGGAGTGACCGAGCCGTACGTGACCTGCAGGCTGGTAGGCGGAGGCAGGTCCAGGGAGAAGCTTAATTCGGCCTCCAGGCGATTCAAGGTTTACCGCCTTATGGGGCTAAACCTCGCCGCGTCGGTCTTTTATTTTTGCTGCTACGCCGTGACGGGAGTCTGCAAGTACCGTGGCATAAACAGGAAGTAGGCGTCCTGACGGACGCACGGGGCGAACGTCCCGCGCGCGGACGGCCGAATAACTTATGGAGCCAGCGATGATAGATAAGCTGAGGAGTCTTTTCAGGACGAGGGCGTACCTGGGCCTTCCGACCGATAAGCGTCTGTGGATATTTTCATCCACGGACAATAAAGCCTTTAACTATAATTCATCTTATATGTTTAAATACGTGGTGGAGTCCCTGCCGCAGATTACCCCGAGGTATGTGATAAACGATGCCGAAAAGAGGGCGGAGCTCTCGCGCGAGTACGGAGAGGAATACTTCGTCTCCACGGACGACGATGAGGGACTCGAGACTGTGATGAGGGGCGGAGTGTGGTTCACCTCGGCCGGATTGCCGGCGTATGCCGGCGGACTAAGCCGCGACAGGCTGATCGTCAACCTCTGGCACGGGATACCGCTGAAGAGGATAGCGCTCCTCGATCCGCAGGAGCCGGCATATAAGAAGCTGTATTTTCGAAGAATATTCTCCCGGAACTACACCCATGTGGTCACCACCTCTGAGGAGGTCGGGAAGGTCATGGCCAAGAGCCTGGGAGTGGACGACGATAAGATTAAAATCTGGGGACAGCCCAGGTGCGACTGCCTTTTCGGGGAGTTCGATGCCGGGGCATTCCTGAAGGAGAGGTATCCGGACGTTCCGGCGGGCAGCAGGCGTATACTGTATGCGCCCACGTTCCGAAGCGATAAGCCGGTCAGGCTCTTCCCCTTCGATGACTTCTCGAAGGAGGGGCTGGAGCGGTTTCTGGAAGAGGAGGACGCCTACATCTTCATCCGCACGCACTCGCGGGAGACGGCGGATGTGGAGGGCTTCGTATCGGACAGGGTTCGCCTCATGAATGCGGACGTCGCGGAGGATGTAACCGAGGTGCTGCCGCTCTTTGATATGCTAATCACGGACTATTCCAGCGTGTATATAGACTACATGATACTGGGGCGTCCGATGGTTTTTCTCCCATACGACCTGGGAGATTATGAAAATAAACATGGATTTAACTTCCCCTATGATGACGTTACTCCCGGGGATAAGCCTGGGGATTTCGAGGAGTTTAAGGCCGCGGCAGGCCGGGCTCTGAGGGGAGAATTCGACACAGAGAAGTTGGCAAAGGCCGGGGAACTCTTTCACGAAGTGGAGGGAGACTCCTGCCGGAGGATAGCCGAGGCAATCCTCGAAGAACTGGAGGACACTGTACAATGAAGAAAGTCATAACATACGGCACATTCGACCTGCTCCACTACGGACACGTGAACCTTTTGCAGAGGGCCAGGGAGCTCGGCGACTACCTCGTGGTGGCGCTTTCCACCGATGAGTTCAACTGGAACATGAAGCAGAAGAAATGCTATTTCTCATACGAGGAGAGGAAAAGGCTCCTGGAGGCAATCAGGTACGTGGACCTGGTAATCCCCGAGGAGAGCTGGGAGCAGAAAACCTCGGATGTCAAGGAGTTCAGGATCGATACTTTCGTTATCGGCGACGACTGGGAGGGCAAGTTCGATTTCCTCAAGGACTATTGTGACGTGGTTTATCTCCCCCGTACTCCCGAGATTTCTACCACTCAGATTAAGCAGGACTTAAAGACGAAGAAATGAATTCCTTAAAGGATAAAATTAAAACTTTCTTATATAAAAGACCGGCACTCAAGCTTTTGGCTGTAAAGGCGAGAGATAAAGTTTTGGGATGCCGGTATCTTCTTCGCACCCGTGGGATTAAGGCCAATCCCACGAGGGTTCTATTCAGTGCATACTCAGGCAGGCAGTTCGCCTGCAGCCCACGCTCCATATATGAACAGATGCTCGTCGACGGGAACTGCGACGGCTTTACCTTCGTCTGGGCGTTCGAAAATCCGGAGGAGTTCGGTGATCTCGAGAGCCCCCGCTGCAAGGTGGTGAAGTACGGCTCGAAGGAATTCGAGAAGGAGGCGGCCGGGTGCGGCTACTGGGTATCCAACAACAGACTTCCCTCATCCCTTATAAAGAGAAAGCGGCAGGTCTACATCCAGACCTGGCACGGCACCCCGCTCAAGAGGCTCGGATTCGACGTGACCGGCTATATTGATGGGGCCGACGACATCGAGAGCCTGAGGTACAGCTACCTGACCGAGGCCAAGAGGTTCGACTACCTTCTTTCGCCGTCGCCCTATTACACGCGGGTTATGGCGGGGGCCTTCGGGCTGGACAGGCTGGGCCGTGAGGACAAGATCGCGGAGCTGGGCTATCCCAGGAACGATGCGCTCTGTCATCCCTCGCGGGAGGAGATAGAAGCGGCGCGCAGGGAGATTGGCGTCCCGGAGGGCGCCAGGGTGATTCTCTATGCACCCACCTGGAGGGAGAAGGACCTCAAGCCGGGCGAGGGATTCTCGTATTCGCGCGGAATTGACTTCCACCCCGGACTGGATTTTCATGAATTTTTGCAATCTCTTCCCGGAGATGTTATAATTCTACTTCGTACGCATTACTATGTCAGCAGGAATATAGACCTGTCACGATGGGGCGACAGGGTGATAGACGTGTCCGGATTTAGGGACATCAATCAGCTCTATCTGGCATCTGACGTACTCCTCACGGATTACTCCAGCGTGTTCTTCGACTACGGAATGCTGGAGCGCCCCATGGTATTTTATATGTACGATCTGGAGGATTACAGGTCCGTCAGGGACTTCTACTTCGATATCGACGAGCTGCCCGGCGAGGTGGTGACCGAAGAGGACCGGATAAGCCCGGCCGTAAAGGACGCCCTTTCGCGAATTGGCGAGCCCGCCACCGACAG
The DNA here is from genome assembly GCA_024681495.1 of Eubacterium sp. GTDB lineage: Bacteria > Bacillota > Clostridia > Lachnospirales > Lachnospiraceae > RUG14243. Next base: position 9,770 of record JAILAS010000141.1, read on the forward strand.
GATGAAGGCCTTTCGGGAGAAGTTCGCTCCCATCGACGAGCCGTGCGCATCTGAGGTTATCCGCAGCCTGATTACCGGTTAAGTGCGGAGAGGAAAAAGATTATTGTAATATTGGAGGAACATCGTGGCCGTATCGTTTAAAAAGAAGCTGGGTATGATTTATTGGAATATGCACAACGGCTTCCAGATTTCTTTGTATAAAAAGTGGGCTAAGAATAAGAAGGCAGACAGGAAAATAGTACTCTTCGAGAGCATGCTGGGGCGCAATTACAGCTGCAACCCCAAGGCAGTCTACGAGGAGATGATGGAAAGAGGCCTCGACAAGAAGTACGAGTGCTGGTGGATAAGGGAGAGGGGCTGCGACTTCGAAGTCCCCGGGAATGCGAGGATTGTTACCCGAAACTCCCTCAAGTACCACAAGCTCATGGCCAAGGCCGGCACCTGGGTGTTCAATACCCGCCAGCCGGACTATATCGTTAAGAGGAAGGACCAGACGTATATCCAGACCTGGCACGGGACGCCGCTTAAGCTCCTCGCGCTGGACATGGAGGACGTGTTCATGGCCGGAAACGGCGGAATCGAGTCCTATAAGTCGAACTTCTGGAGGCACTCGAGGAGATGGGATTACCTGGTTTCCCCCAGCCCCTACACCGATGAGATCTTCGCCAGGTGCTTCGACTTCGATAAGAACATGATTCAGACCGGCTATCCCAGAAACGATGTGCTGGTCAATAGGAATAACAAGGAATACATCGATTCGCTGAAGGATAAGTTTAACCTTCCCAAGGACAAGAAGATCATCCTCTACGCACCCACGTGGAGGGACAATGAGAGCATTTCCAAGGGCAAGTATATATTCAATCCTCATATAAATTTCGACAAACTCTACCGGGAGTTCAAGGATGAGTACGTGTTTATCGTTAAGTATCACTACCTCATTGCCGATAAGCTCGACTTCTCCAGATTCCGCGGGATGATCAGGGCCATAGATACCGATATAAGCGATCTCTACTTGGTTTCGGACATTCATATGACGGACTATTCGTCTACGATGTTCGACTATGCGGTGCTCGACCGGCCTTTGATTTTCTACACCTACGACCTGGAGGGATACTTCGAGGGAAGGGGAGTGTACTTCGATTTCGAGGCAGACGCGCCCGGCCCGCTCATCGGTAATACGGAGGATCTCATCGAGTTCCTGAAGGCGCCGGACTTCAGCGCTTATCAGGATAAGTACAGGGCATTCCGGGAGAAGTTCAACTGCCGCGAGGACGGAAAGGGCTCTTCCCGCATATGTGATATAATAGAAGAAGTTACCCGATAGGGTATGACCACGAACAGGAGGTTTAAAATGTTTAGGCATAAGTTGTTATGCGGCTTACCGCTGCTGGTGTTGTGTGCCGTGATACTCTGGGGTGGCGTGAGCAGCCGCACTGAAGTATTGGCGACCACCACGACGACTACTTCTACGGACAGTGGAACCAGCACCGATACTTCCACCCAGAAGAACGGATGGGTTACCGTCGGATCGAAGACCTACTACTACGTAAACGGCGTAAAGGTTACCGGCCTGTATAAAATCAAGAAGCATTACTACTACTTCAACGAGAAAGGTGTGATGAAGACCGGATGGATTACCATCGGCAGCAAGACCTACTACTTCAAGAGCAACGGCCGGGCCGTAACCAATAAGGTTAAGAAGATCGACGGCTATTACTACTACTTCAATAAGAAGGGCGTGATGAAGACCGGCTTCAGGACCGTGAACGGAAAGAAGTACTACTTCCAGAAGACCGAGGAGAACAAGGGGCAGGCCCTGACCGACACGTTCATTAAGATCAAGGGAAACTACTATTGGTTCAATAAGAAGGGCGTCGCCAAGACCGGATGGCAGACCATAGACGGAGACACCTATTTCTTCTATAAGCATGGAAAGAAGATGGGAAGGGCCGCTACGGGAACCGTGAAGATCGGCAAGAAGGTGTATTCGTTCGACTCCAAGGGAGTCAGGTACACCGGCCAGAAGGCGGATATGAACGCCGTAGCTTACTATAAGTCCAGTAAGACCAAGTACCTGGTGCTCGTGGATAAGAGCGCGTTCAAGGTGGCGGTTTATAAGGGATCCCAGTATAACTGGACGATGATCAAGTACTTCACCTGCACCATTGGAGCGTCCGGCACGGAGACCGTAGAGGGTACCTTCAAGATGGGTGCCGGAACGAGCCGCGCGTTTAAGATGATATACTTCGACGCAGATGGAGGCTTCAGGTGCTGGTATGCGACGAGGATAACGGGAGGATACCTGTTCCACTCCGTTCTGTACTGGCCCTCGTCATCGCCGTCCTCGGCGTACATCGCCAACGGAACCCTGGGTGCGAAGCTGTCCCACGGCTGCGTAAGGCTGGCGATAAAGGATGCCAAGTGGATGCATAAGAAAATGATCAAATACACCACTTGTTATATCTATTCTTAATTAAAGGACTCAATTAAAGAGATTATTTTTTCAGAGGCGTGTCCGTCTTCTGTGGCAACGAAAGTTTCCCGGAAGGCGGCGCGCTTTTCTTTGAATAGATCCACGCCGTCGGTCTTTATCGCGTCGATAAGCTCGGCGGTGGTGCGGGTTATCGGGCCGGGCGCTTTGGACTCGAAGTCGAAGTAGAATCCCCTCAGCGTATCCCTGTACTTCTCGAGGTCGTAGCAGAAGAAGTACATCGGGCGGTCGAGGATGGCGTAGTCGAACATAACGGACGAGTAGTCAGTTATCATAGCGTCGGAGACCAGGTACAGCAGGGATATGTCGTCGTGGCGCGAGAAGTTTCTGACGAAGCCGTCCAGCTCCGGTACCTCGACGGTATCCGCCACGAGGTAGTGGAACTTCACCAGGACAATCCACTCGTCCCCGAGCGCGTCGCGCAGACGAGGGAAGTCCAGGGGCGATTCGTACTTATACGAGCCCTTGGCGTAGAACTCGTCGTCTCTCCAGGTGGGGGCGTAGAGGAGGACCTTCTTTCCCTCGGGAATGGAGAGTTCCTTCTTTATCTTAGCGATTTCGTCCGGAGTGTTGCGCCGCGTGAGCACGTCGCAGCGGGGATAGCCCGTCTCGAGCATCCTGCCGTCGAACGCGAAGCACCTGCGGAAGATCTCGGTGGAGTATGCGTTCTGCGAAACCAGGTAGTCCCAGGTGGACGAGTTCCTTACGAAGCGCCTCTTATACGCCTCCAGGTCGCTGGAGCCTCCCATGGAGAGCTGTTCCATGTCGAGTGCGAGCTTCTTGAGCGGGGTCCCGTGCCAGGTCTGGATGTAGTGCACGCCTTTCTTTTTGATGAGATAGGCGGGCATCCTGGCGTCGGATACCCAGATGCCGCAGCGGGCGAAGGTCAGGAGGTGGGAAATCGTCTTCCTTTTGATAAGCTTACCCCGGCCGGACAGGACGGTGCCCTCCGGGCTCTTCATTACAATGTGGCAACGGTACTTCTTATCCAGGCCCATGCGAACCATCTCGTCGTAGATGGCTTTGGGGCTGCCGGACCAGTTGTTGCCGGTCGAACTCTCGAAAACGATGGCGCGCTTGTCCGTGGGCACCAACTTGCAAATTATTCCATATATTATGTTAAACGCCTTAACCTTAAGTCTTTTCATATCTGCTCCACATTCGCTACATATTTTTTGCAAATTTACAACACATTTCCATCACATTTTAACACTAAAATGGCACATGTAGAGTAAGAGAAATAAAATGCTTTGCGAGAAAGAAGAAAGGAGCTTTTAAAAATGTTTGATAACGAAAACAATTCCAACGGTGAGGGAACCACATATCGTTATGTAGGCTCTGGCATCACCCAGGACAATCTTAATGAGAGCCAGAATTCTTCGGGGAGTGAGCCTTATAACAGCACAGAGACCAATTCATCCTCGGGGTATAATTACGAGAAACCCGGTTACACGGAGGATTTTAGCAGATTCTACACTGAGTACGACAGCGAAGATACACAGGCTCAGGCCAAGGAGGCCAGGGAGAAGGCTAAGGAAGAGGCCAGAGAGGCCAGGAAGGCCAGGAGGGCCGAGAGGGCCGCTCGCCGCGCCAATTCCGGATTCTTTAAGAACGGAAAGTTCTTCGGCAAGGTAATTGCCGCAGCACTCGTGTTCGGTCTGGTTGCTTCGGTCACCTTCACCAGTGCCAATTCCCTTCTGGGGACCACCTCCACCTCGGAGACGAGCTCAGATAGCTCATCGTCGGGCGGCGGAGCTACCGTGACATCCACGTCATCGGATGAGTCGGCGGACGCTACCACCACAGAGTCCAGCTCGTCGTCATCGTCTTCCAGCGATGTCAGCAGCGTAGTTGCCGAGGCAATGCCCTCCATCGTGTCGGTAACCAGCATCTATCAGAGCAGCGGCATGTACGCGTTCGGAGAGAGCGAGTCCTCCACGGCAGCGGGATCCGGAATCATTGTCGCCGAGACGGATGATACACTTTACATCGTAACCAACAACCACGTGGTTGAGGATGCGGACGCAGTCAGCGTCACATTCGTGGACGACCAGGAGGTAACCGCCGAAATCAAGGGCACGGATTCCTCCAACGACCTCGCAGTCCTCAGCGTCAGCAAGAGCGACATGGAGAGCTCCACGCTCAGCGCCATTTCGGTGGCCACACTCGGAGACTCCGACGAGCTCGAGGTAGGCGAGACCGCCATTGCCATCGGTAACGCGCTCGGCTACGGCCAGTCGGTAACCACGGGTATCATCAGCGCGCTTGACAGGGAAGTTACTATCGACAACGTGACCAGCTCGCTTATCCAGACCGACGCCGCTATTAACCCCGGTAACTCCGGTGGAGCGCTTCTCAACTCTGATGGAGAGGTTATAGGAATAAACTCCGCTAAGTACTCCGACACCGACGTAGAGGGCATGGGCTATGCCATTCCCATTTCCACGGCCATCCCCATCATTAACGAGCTCATCGAGAAGGAGACCGTTTCGGCCGAGAATCAGGCATACCTGGGCATCACCGGCGTAGACGTTTCGTCTGAGGTCGCCATGATGTACAACATGTCCGAGGGCGTATACGTATCGGGCGTAGTCGAGGGATCGGCTGCAGAGAGCGCAGGACTCCAGGTTGGCGACATCCTCACGAGCTTCGACGGACAGACCATCACGTCGATGAGCCAGCTGCAGGAGCTTATGACTTACTACGAGGCGGGCACTACCGTTGAGATCGTGGTACAGAGAGCCGAACAGGGCCAGTACGTGGAGACCACGCTGAGCGTGAAGCTCGGAAGCATGAGCAACTAATTTTCAGAAGAGAAACTTAAGGCTGTAAAGCATTGTGCTATCATCATATAAAAAATTATCCCCGGACCACGACGGTCCGGGGATTTTTTCGTCCGACAATCTGCACTCCCGAAGGGGCTCATGTCGGTGTCGGGGGAAAGCCTGGAATTATACGGTCTCGTTGGCGACGCTTTCCCTGGATTCGACGCCTACGGCCATTTCCTTTACCTTGTCCAGCGCATTTCTGACCACCGGGATGTTGATGATAACGAGCGTTATGGCAGCCTCTGCGGCGATATAAAGGATGTTATACACGAGAGAGTAAACCACGGGGTTCATTGTCTCGGGAGCATAGGATGCGAAGAAAACCACGCCTGAGAGAACGGCGAAGAAGTATCTGCCGAGGCAGCCGGCGAGATAACCGAGGCTCAGGCCGAACTTGCGGTTTCTGCCGAGTCCGGAGAGGGCTCCGAGCGCCATGAAGGCAAAGATGTAGTCAATCATAAGCTGGGGAATCGAAATGATGTAAGGGTCGAAGAGGAGCTGGATGAGTCCATAGGCGATTCCGGCGATGGCGCCTGCTCCTATTCCGTACCAGTAGCCCACCAGGCAGATGAAGAAGGTGCCCAGCAGGGTTACAGAGCCTCCCATGGGCATGTCGAAGAGCTTGATGTTGCCCGTTACGAATGCCAGCGCGATTGCGAGTGCGCTGAAGGTGAGTCTCCTCGTCAGAGATGTCTTGACGGAGGGGGTTGTAGTGTTTTGTGTAGTGGTTGACATAATACTACTCCTTTCGTTTGGGGATAACGGCGAAAAAAAGGGCGTGCCGGAGCACGCCAAAATGATCGTATAAGATACATCTTCCTACGTCGGCATTATCCGAATCAGGTCTCGGGTCGGAACGAATCCCTCTCAGCCCAGCGGGCTCCCCGGATGTTATGATGGGCCCTTGGCCCTGTTGCACGAAGATTATAAGACCGGATAAATATTATGTCAAGGGATATATTCGCGAGAATAAGAAAAAACAGGGAGATACTATTGACAGGGAGCGGGAATAGTTGTAACATACAATTGAACAGATGTTCAAATGTTAAAAGATAAGGAGAGGCTATGATGAGTTCACCCACTGAAAAAACAGAGAACGCGGGCGAGGACATGCAGGAACTCACCGATCTGGCGGAGTTCTTTAAGATGTTCGCAGACAGCACCAGGATCAGGATCCTCTACGCCCTTTTCAATAAGTCCCTGAGCGTGGGAAGCATAGCCGAAGCTTTGGGTATGACCGAGTCGGCCATATCGCATCAGCTCAGGATATTGAGGAGCGGGCGCCTGGTCAGGGGCCGCAGGGAGGGTAAGCAGATGATCTACTCCCTCGACGACGACCACGTGCACACCATAATAGCCATGGGCTTAGAGCACATCGAGGAGCTTTGACCGTGAGGGCCTGCGCCCCGTGAGCCGGAGAAGCCGGATGAACCACATTGTTAGCCGGAGCCCCCGGCGGCACCACATTGTTACCCGGTCCGATGGGGCGGGAGATTAAAAGGAGATTGCCATGAAAAAGAAATTTAACTTACAGGATCTTGATTGCGCGGTATGCGCAGGAAAGATGGAGGATGCCATTAAGAAGCTGGACGGCGTGAACGACGCTAAGGTAAACTTCATGACGCAGAAGATGACCATTGATGCCGACGACGATAAGTTTGACGACATTGTCAACCAGGCGGTGGAGATTATCAAGTCTGTCGAGCCGGACTGCTGTGTACTTTTCTAAGAGAGGTTTTTTATGACTCCCAAGCTTAAGAAGCTTCGCCTTAGGGTGATTGTCGCCCTGGCGGCGTTCGTAGTTTTATATGGATTGGATATGGCAGGTTTATTGAAGGACCTGCCTTATCTAAGGCTTGCGTTATTCCTGGCGCCCTACCTGGTGGCCGGGTACGACGTAATTAAAAAGGCCTTCGAGAATATCAGGCATGGCCACGTCTTCGACGAGAATTTCCTCATGCTAATTGCGACCGTGGGCGCGTTTGCCATCGGCGAGTATCCGGAGGGCTGTGCGGTTATGATTTTCTATCAAATCGGAGAGCTCTTCCAGGGATATGCGGTCGGCAGGTCGCGCGCGTCCATATCCGCGATGATGGATATCGCCGCCGAGTACGCCAACCTCGAGGACGAGGACGGTAACATCGAGGAGGTGGATCCGGACGACGTCGAGCCGGGGAGCGTTATCGTTATTCGGCCCGGAGAGAGGGTTCCTCTGGACGGCGTGGTGATCGAGGGCGCGTCCTTCGTGGATACCGTCGCGCTCACGGGCGAGGCCGTGCCCAGGTCGGTTTCGGCGGGCGATGACATCATCAGCGGCTGCGTGAACGGCGAGGGCACGCTGAAGGTGCGCACCACGAAGTCCTACGACGACTCCACCGTGGCCCGCATCCTCGAACTGGTCGAAAACGCCACCGAGAAGAAGGCGAAGATCGAGAACTTCATCACCGTTTTCGCCAAGTGGTACACGCCCGTCGTTACCATAGGCGCCGTGGTGCTCGCCGTGGGAGTGCCGCTGGTTCTGGGCGGTTCGCTCGAGGTCTGGATGGAATGGATCAAGAGGGCGTGCATCTTCCTGGTTATCTCGTGCCCGTGCGCTCTGGTTATCTCGGTCCCGCTGGGATTCTTCGCGGGAATCGGCGCCGCGTCTAAGATGGGAGTGCTCGTGAAGGGCAGCAACTACCTCGAGGCGCTCTCCGACCTGCACACCGTGGTCTTCGATAAGACCGGCACGCTCACCAGGGGCGAGTTCCGCGTGAGCGAGCTCATTGTGCGCGAGGGTCGAAAGGACTACCTTCTGGAGACGGCGGCGCACGCCGAGGGTTTCTCCACGCATCCCATCGCGGCTTCGATCAGGGAGGCGTATGAGAATTATGTAAACCAGTCCGGCGACGGCGCGGCGCTCGACATGTCGGTGGTCGGCGACGTCAGGGAGATACCCGGTTGCGGCCTGGTGGCCAATGTGGCGGGCGACACCGTGCTGGTCGGCAACGAAAAGCTCATGAAGGACGAGGGAATCGACTATCTCCACTGTGACAGGAGCGGCACCCTCATCTACGTGGCCAGGGCCGGTGAGTTTATCGGCACCATGGTCATAAAGGATACGCTTAAGGACGGCGCGAAGACCGCCATGGACAACCTCAGGGACAACGGCGTAAAGCGCACGGTCATGCTCACCGGAGACATGGAGCAGACGGCGCGCGAGGTGGCCGAGGAGTGCGGCATCGACGAGTATCACTCGCAGCTTCTCCCGGGCGATAAGGTCTATAAGGTCGAGGAGCTTCTGGGCGATATGTCCGGAAAGAGACGGCTGGCATTCGTGGGCGACGGCATAAACGATGCGCCCGTGCTGGCCCGCGCGGACATCGGCATCGCCATGGGTTCCATGGGGTCGGATGCGGCCATAGAGGCCGCCGATGTGGTTCTTATGGACGATTCCGTCGAGAAGATAGGAGACGTGGTGAAGCTGGCCCGCAGGACGGTGGGCATTGTGAGACAGAACGTGGTATTCGCTCTGACGGTGAAGTTCGCGGTGCTGATCCTCGGCGCGTTCGGTTTGGCCAACATGTGGGAGGCCGTCTTCGCGGACGTGGGAGTGTGCGTCATCGCCATATTGAACTCGATGCGCGCGCTTAATCATCCGAAGTGATACGTTGGGATGGAATGATGTCTGAAAGCGCTGCCCGATTGGCGCGAGGCGAGGATATTGAAACGTAATTAAAGAATTATCAAAGGCGTGACCTTAGGTCACGCCTTTGTCTGTGAAAGCTTTTCTATTAGAGCCGCGGCGTCGTTAAGCGCCCCGGATATCCGGGCGTTTTGCTCGAGGAGCAGCTTCTTTTGATGCTCGTATTCGGCTATGATACAGAGTGTTTTCTGGTCGGTGACGGCCTCGTTGACGAAGCCTTTCGCGAGATTGTTTGCGTACGGTGTGTCCATCGCGACCTCCCACCAGAACCTCTCCAGCTCGTAGTGTACGTGGTCGCCGCCTCTCCAGGGCCCGTTCCCGGCGTAGTGCAGGATGGCGACCTCGCGGGCGACACGCTCGTAGTCGAAACCGTTGTTCGCGGCTATCCACGAGAGACAGTTGTACTTCCATTCGTCGACGTGTCCGATGGCGTCCTCGTGAACCAGGTTTATGAGGTCCTGGTCGGGCGCGCTGATCTTAAAATCGAGCGATTTCGCCATATCTATGTAGTCCTCGAGCCGGTATTTCTTTCGGAGCTCTTCGAGATTTATGAGGAGGACTCCGGAGTTTATGTAGTTCCTGGAATGAAATGATTCCTTGAGCTGAACCGGGCGCTCACGGAGGAAATCCTCTTCGGAGAGGTTGTTTAACGCCAGATCCCAGCAGCCGATGATCAGATTGTCCCCGAATTCGGTCTGATAGAAGTCCCTTAGGGACTTCAGTACCACGATGTCCGCGTCCATGTAGAGCACGCGGTCCACGCCCTCGGGCATTATGTCCGGCATGAGCAGGCGGTAGTAGATCTCGACGGGCCAGTGCTGTGTGCGGGGGAGCCTTTCGTCCAGGCGGGCGACGTCGATTCTTACCTCGGTCAAATCTCCGCCGAACGATTCCGCCAGGCCGCTCAGGATGTCTGCGGACTCGCGCGATACGTCGCAGTGGAGCAGATAGACGTGCACATGCGCGTCTTCGTTTTTTTGAAACAAAGACTTGAGCATGACGTATGTGTATGGCACGTAACGTTCGTTAATCGCCATGGCTACGTTCATATGGTAGTCCTTCATGAAATTATCCCCCTATATATGGCATCAGAATGCCTGCGAATGAATCGAGTTAATTATAACATCAGTTGTAAAATAATACACCATAATGGTTGGCTTGCCCGAATTAAAGGGATTTTAGAGGTCCCCGGACGGATGTTATGTAAAACAAAAATTCAACAATATGTTGTGGTGAATATTGACACAGCCTTCTAAATGTTGTATTATCGGTTTACAAAATCAAACAGTCTCGGAGGGAGTGTGTAACAATGAAGATTATCAAGCGAAGCGGTATCGAGGTGGAATTCGATCTCCAGAAGATCATAGATGCCGTAAACAAGGCCAATGACAGCGTGCCTGATGTGCAGAAGATGTCCCGTGAGCAGATCATGGTGATTTCTTCGAACGTGATGCGCATCGTAGAGGGCGTGGGCAGGACCCTTAACGTCGAGGAGATTCAGGATCTGGTGGAGAATCAGATTATGAACCAGCGCGCGTTCGAGGTAGCCAGAAACTACATCACCTACAGGTATAAGAGGGCACTCGTCAGGAAGTCGAATTCCACGGACGAGCAGATCCTCAGCCTCATCGAGTGCAACAATGAGGAGGTCAAGCAGGAGAACTCCAATAAGAACCCCATTGTCAACTCGGTACAGCGCGACTACATGGCAGGAGAGGTGTCGAAGGACATCACCCGCAGACTTTTGCTGCCGCCCGACGTGGTGGAGGCCCATGAGAAGGGTATCATCCACTTCCATGATGCGGACTATTTCGCGCAGCACATGCACAATTGCTGCCTGGTGAACCTGGAGGACATGCTTCAGAACGGCACTGTCATCTCCGAGACGGCGATTGAGACACCCAAGAGCTTTTCCACCGCTTGCAATATCGCCACACAGTCCATCGCGCAGATAGCTTCCAACCAGTACGGCGGCCAGACCATTACGCTGGCGCACCTGGCACCCTTCGTAGACGTTTCGCGTCAGAAGTTCCGCAAGAGGGTCCGCGAGGAGTTTGCGGCAGAGGGCATTGACCTCGACGACGATAAGGTTAACGCCATCGCTGAGAAGCGCGTGGAGGTGGAGATTTCCGCCGGCTGCCAGATGCTTCAGTACCAGGTCATCACGCTCATGACCACGAACGGGCAGGCGCCCTTCGTGACCGTGTTCATGTATCTCAACGAGGTTCCCGAGGGACGCCTCCGCGACGACCTGGCCATGGTTATTAAGGAGATGCTCAAGCAGCGTATCCTGGGCGTTAAGAACGAGAAGGGTGTTTACATAACACCTGCGTTCCCCAAGCTCATCTACGTGCTCGAGGACAACAATATCGAGGAAGGCACCCAGTATTACGAGCTCACCAAGCTCGCGGCCGAGTGCACGGCCAAGCGCATGGTTCCCGACTACATCTCTGAGAAGCTCATGCTCGAGCTCAAGGGCGACGTGTATCCCTGCATGGGATGCCGCAGCTTCCTGACCCCCGACCGTTTTACGGACGCCGGGGTCGGCAACGATGCACACGCTAAAAACTATAAAGAGGGCGTTCACAAGTATTACGGACGCTTCAACCAGGGCGTGGTTACCCTTAACCTCGTGGACATAGCGCTCAGCTCCCGTCAGAACGAGGAGCGCTTCTGGCAGATATACGATGAGAGGCTTGACCTGTGCCATAAGGCGCTGCGCTGCCGCCACGAGAGGCTCCTGGGCACCCCGTCCGACGCCGCTCCCATCCTCTGGCAGAACGGAGCTCTCGCCCGTCTGAAGAAGGGCGAGCCCATCGACAAGCTCCTGTTTAACGGATATTCCACCATTTCCCTGGGATACGCCGGACTTTACGAGTGCGTGAAGTACATGACCGGAAAGTCGCATACGGACGAGGAGGCGAAGGGCTTTGCCCTTAAGGTGATGCAGCACCTGAACGATGCGTGCGCCAAGTGGAAGGCTGACGAGAATATCGACTATTCCGTATATGGCACTCCGCTCGAGTCCACCACGTACAAGTTCTCCAAGTGCCTCCAGGAGCGCTTCGGAATCATACCCGGAGTTACGGATAAGAACTACATCACGAACTCCTATCACATCCATGTTACCGAGCAGATTAACGCGTTCGATAAGCTCACCTTCGAGTCAGAGTTTCAGAAGCTCTCACCCGGCGGAGCCATCAGCTATGTAGAGGTTCCGAACATGGAGGATAACATTGAGGCGGTCCTCTCAGTTATGAGGCACATCTTCAATACCATCCTCTACGCCGAGCTTAACACCAAGAGCGATTATTGCCAGGAATGCGGATACACGGGAGAGATCGCCATCGAGGAGGACGAGCACGGAAAGCTCATCTGGAAGTGCCCGAACTGCGGTAACACAGATGAGAACAAGCTCAATGTGGCACGCCGCACATGCGGATACATTGGCACCCAGTTCTGGAATCAGGGCCGCACGCAGGAGATTAAGGAGAGGGTCCTTCACCTCGGAGCGTCGTGATTACCCGGATAAAAAATATTACCTAAAAAATTTTGGACCCGGAAAATTTATCAGTGAAAAACAAACTCTTTCCTGTTAGGGTTTGAACAATGGAAAAAGAGGTTGTCGTCCGACAGCCTCTTTTTAAACGAAGGATTGAGGAAAATGAAGTACGGAAAAATATTCTATTGTGATATAGCAAACGGCTCGGGAGTTAGAACTGCGCTGTTTGTGAGCGGTTGCAGGCATCATTGCAAGGGCTGCTTTAACCCCGAGACCTGGGATTTTAACTACGGCGAAGAGTATACGCAGAAGACGGAGGACGAGATTATAGATTCGCTTAAGACCGACTATGTAGTGGGACTTTCTCTCCTGGGAGGTGAGCCCATGGAGCCCGAGAATCAGCCCTATGTGCGAAGGCTCTGTCAGAGGGCGAAGAGGGAATTCCCGGACAAGACGATATGGATGTATTCCGGATATACGCTCGAGGAGATGCTCGACGAGTCCAACATACGCTGCCACACCTCCGACACGGCTGATATACTGGCCTGTCTGGATGTCCTGGTGGACGGCGAGTTCGTGCTCGAGAAGAAAAATATAAGTCTGAGGTTTAGGGGAAGCGAAAATCAGCGTATAATAGATGTGCCGAAGAGCCTTTCTTCGGGAGACATCGTTTTGACGGATTACATGACACCGGTACGTGGAGAGACACATGCTCGATAACAGGACCATCCTGCGCATCTATGGCGAGGAGTATAAAGAGAATACGAAGAAAATTCTGGAGAAGGCCGGGCTCGAAGAGCTCATCCCCTCGAAGGATAAGAGGATCCTCATAAAGCCGAACCTCGTATCGCCCACTCCCGCATCCTTCGGGGCGACCACACACCCCGAGGTGGTGGCAGGCCTCGTGGAGTACCTGCAGGAGAAGGGCTTTACGAATATCGTGATTGCGGAGGGCTCGTGGGTCGGAGATAAGACCTCCGAGTCCGTGGACGTGTGCGGTTACCTTCCCATCTTCGAGGAGTACGGGGTGGAGTTTATCGACACCCAGCTCGACACCTGGCATCCGGTTCAATGCGGCGATATGGAGCTGAACGTCTGTGACTGCGTCAAGGGGGACGATTACATAATTAACGTCCCTGTTCTGAAGGGGCACTGCCAGACCTCGGTCACCTGCGCCCTTAAGAACATGAAGGGCCTCATCCCGAATCCTGAGAAGAGGAGGTTCCATTCGATGGGGCTCCACAAGCCCATAGGACTCCTCCAGATGGCCATCCCCCAGGACTTCATCCTGGTCGATCACATATGCGGAGACCCGTACATCGAGGACGGTGGACACCCGCTGGTGAAAAACTGCATTATGGCCGCCACCGACCCCGTGCTGGTGGACGCCCTGGTCTGCAAGGTGCTTGGCTACGAGGTTTCGGATGTGCCATATATAAAAGTGGCGGAGGATGCCGGCGCCGGATCGTCGAATCTTTCGGGCGCGAGCATTGTATCCTACGACGGAGAGATGAACGTCCTCGAAGGAGATCCGGAGGGAGTAATCAGCTCCGGCGACAGACTTCTCGAGACCAAGGATGCGGTCGAAGAGGTGGAGTCGTGCAGCGCCTGTTACGGGTCGCTCATTCCCGCGCTGGAGCGGCTTCGCGAGGAGGGACTTTTATCAAAGCTCGATGAAACAATTCGCATCGGCCAGGGGTTCCGCGGGAAAACCGGGGAGCTTGGAGTCGGCGACTGTACCGGCGAATTTAATTTTTGCATACACGGATGTCCGCCCGACGAGGACGACATCTATGCGGAGTTGAAGGACTATATAAATAAGAAATCGCAGGGCATACGGCGTTGACTTATTTTACGCGCTCCATTACAATGTACTTTGTTGGGTAAACGCGTTAAAGCGTAAAAACCCTAGGAAAGGACGTAAGAAAAATGCCAATAACAGAATTACTCGAAGCAAACTGCAGGCAGTACGGAAACGATGTGGCTCTGGTCGAGGTGAACCCCGAGGTGAAGGAAGTTCGCAGGGTTACCTGGAAGGAGTACGAGCTTATTGAATCCGCTCCCGAGGAGAGCTACAGACGCCAGATTACCTGGAGTGTATTCAACGAGAAGGCCAACAGGCTTGCGAATATGCTTATCGAGCGTGGAGTAAAGAAAAACGACAAGGTGGCTATCCTCCTCATGAACGGACTGGAGTGGCTGCCCATTTATTTTGGTATACTCAAGACGGGCGCGCTCGCAGTGCCCCTGAACTATAGATACACACCTGACGAGATTAAGTATTGCCTGGACAAGGCCGACGTGGACATCCTCCTTTTCGGCCCCGAGTTCATCGGCCGCGTGGAGTCCATCGCCAACCAGATCTGCAAGAACAGGCTCCTCTTCTACGTGGGACAGGGCCAGTGCCCCTCCTTCGCAGAGGACTACTTCGAGCTCACGGCGAACAGCTCCAGCATGTCGCCGAACATCGTGCTCAGCGACGACGACAACGCCGCCATATACTTCTCGTCCGGAACCACCGGATTCCCGAAGGCGATACTGCACAATCACGAGAGCCTCATGCACGCGGCCAGGGTGGAGCAGAATCACCACGGACAGACCAAGCAGGACGTGTTCCTGTGCATCCCGCCCCTCTAC